>JBAUEM010000014.1:0-66971 GCA_049678605.1 Dehalococcoidia bacterium | reverse complement strand
TCACTGAGGCTTTTCGCAGTCTTGCCACGCCCTTCTTCGGCTGCTGATGCCAAGGCATCCACCCTATGCTCTTTCTCCCTTGACCCACGCCAGGCAGAACACAAAACCTATTCAATTGTTAACGTACAAAAATATTCTCCGTTCAGGAGTATGCCCATTATACAGCACGGCTTTTTTGTTGTCAAATAAATCCAAACGTCGTTAAATTTAATATTTTCAGTTTCCGAGGACAAAATCTGTCAATATGTCACTGCAAACCTGATTTCCTCTCCCTTGACGGGAGAGGAATTTTTATACGAGATTATGCGGACGGCCATATTTTATGAGACCAGACACTAGTATTAAAGGACAGTGGTGGGGAACTCTCCCTCCACCTTTGCTTGGAAGTTAGCCAGGAAATCAGCGCATTCCTTGGCTATTCCCAGGGCATCCAGATGGTAGAGAGAGCGAAGAAAATCTTGCTTTCCATGGGTTACGAATTCGTCAGGAATGCCTAATCGCCTCACTTTGACATCTGAGGCTTCAGTCCTTTCCAGCAGCTCCAGCACCGCGGCACCAAAGCCGCCGCTAAGAATATTCTCCTCTACTATAACTATCTTTTTGGTGTGGTTGGCTACATCCAGAATAAGCTCTGTATCCAGGGGCTTAGCGAATCGGGCATTAATTACCATGGCATCAATGCCCCCAAGAGCTAAATGTTCCGCAGCTTCCAGAGAAGGCATGACAGTAGAGCCAATGCCTATTATTGCCATATCCTCACCTTGCTTTATTATCTCAGCTTTGCCTATAGGAAGCCGATGCAGCTCGGTGGCCAGGGGCACGTCTGTTCCCCGACCCCGAGGATAACGAATTGCCAGAGGATGCTCGGCATTGAGGGCAGTATAGAGCAGGTCTTGCAGTTCATTCCCATCCTTAGGTGCGCAAACAATCATATTAGGCATCAAACTAAGATAGGATAAATCAAATATCCCTTGATGTGTTTTGCCATCCTCTCCGACAATGCCGCTGCGATCGAGGGCAAAAATGACAGGCAGATCAGGGAGACAAACATCGTGCAATACCTGGTCAAAGGCACGCTGCAAGAAAGTGGAATATATAGCTACAATAGGTATAAAGCCCTGGGTAGCTAGACCGGCGGCTAAGGTAACCGCATGCTGCTCAGAAATCCCCACATCGTAGATACGTTGAGGAAACTCCTTGACCAGAGAAGATAGGCTATTGCCTTCGACCATGGCAGCGCTTATCACTACCACCCTGGGATTATCTCTAAGCAGTCCACCGACTGTTTGAGCAAATATCTGACTATAAGTAGGTATTGTGCCCAATCCCTCGCTTTTAGGAGATAGACCGTGAAAATAAGTGGGATTATCCTCGGCTGGTTTGTAACCCTTGCCCTTCTTAGTCAAGACATGGACGATGACCGGCTTGTAGTAATTCCTGGCTTGAGTCAAAGCTGCTTCCAATCCAGCAGTATTATGACCATCTATCGGACCCAGGTAAGTAAAGCCAAGCTGCTCCCACATCATGGTGGGCATGACCACCGCTTTTACCCCTTCCCTAAGACGGCGCAATGCCCCCTCCAGCCTCTTTCCTCCAGGCAAAAAAGACAACAACCGACTCGTTTGTTTCTTAGCCCGTATATAGCCACGGGTTGTTCGCACTACATTTAGCCGCTTGGCTATCGCTCCTACTGTGGGCGAAATAGACATGCCGTTGTCATTGAGCACCACGATAAGCCTTGTGCCCAAATGCCCGGCATGATTCAGCGCTTCGTAAGTCATGCCACAGGTGAGGCACCCATCGCCGATGACAGCTACCACATGGTGGTCACCGCGAGTAAGGTCGCGGGTCAGAGCCATGCCCAAAGCTGCTGAAATGGAGGTGCCACCATGTCCCGTAGTGAAAGCATCGTGAGGACTTTCATCTCTATCAGGAAATCCTGAGAGTCCCTGGTATTGGCGCAGGGAGTGAAATTGCCCCCTTCTTCCTGTTAATAACTTATGAACGTAACTTTGGTGCCCCACATCCCAGATTATCTTGTCTTTCGGGCTATCAAATACCCGGTGCAAGGCAACAGTAAGCTCCACCGCTCCCAGATTGGATGCTAGATGCCCTCCGTTTTCACTAACCCGGCTTACCAATAGCTCCCTGAGCTCGGAACAAAGTGCACCTAGTTCATCTTGGTTTAGCCCCTTAACATCGCCGGGGGCGTTTATTTTGTCCAGTATCTTAGACACCTCACTCCCCTACTTCAAATTATAACAAATTTTACTCTTATGTATGCCCCGGCCACTTTAAGATTGTTGTGCTAAGCTCGAAACAGGTGATTTAATATGCCCTTGAATCCGCCTGCCTTTCCCTTGATAGCAGCATAGTCTATTTCGCCCAGCATCAAGTTGCATATAGCTCTCCACGCTCCATCACTCCGGTTGAACATTCCAAACGCCAAACGAGGGAAGCGGACAAAATTTTTTGACAGCGTTCGCGCTATTCTCAACTCAGACATTATCGCCTTCTCTACAATCTGTTGGTAATCCGGCAACCCAACCTTGCGCTTCAGTAAAGAGTTCTCAATCACTGGTGCAGCAAGCTGGGCACTCTGGATGGCGTTATAAATTCCCTCACCCGTTAATGGGTCAGCAAGCCCAGCCGCATCCCCCAGAAGCAAGGCTTTATCTTGCCAAACAAGCCTTCCTTTTGTACACGTTGGTATCAAGTGGCTACTTGACCTGGCGATAGTGTAACTACCAATACTTAGTGAATTTAGAAACTTCTGATGGTGGCGGTCCAAATGTCTTGCCTTGGAGGCAAGACATCCAGCTCCAATAGAGAGATGGTTACGCTTGGGGAACACCCAGGCATAACCCCCAGGAATGCACCCCAGGTCTATCTGGACTCGCGATTTCCATTTTGCCAGCTCTTCCTCGGGCACAACAATTTCCGACTCTATTCCCGCGACATATTCCATGCTCCTTCCCATGCCCAGCTCTCTTGCCACTACGCTATAAGCCCCATCAGCCCCGACCACAAGTCGGGAGCGAAAAATGTTGTCAGCAGTGGAAATCTCAACCCAATCAGCGCTCACCTGTATTTGCGTTACCTTCTGACCATCCACAAGCACAGCTCCCAGTTGTTGTGCCCTCTTCACCAAAAAATAGTCAAATACATCACGCATCACGGTATATATCAATGGCTGACTATGCTGTCCCCGATAAGGGCTGCCGAGATTAAAAGTAAAGCTAACCTCATAAATTACGTCTTCCACTACTTCGGAGATATCGAAATCCAGAAGTTTTGCCGCCTTGCTGGTGACTCCGCCAGCACAACACTTATAGCGGGGCAGTTTCTCTTTTTCTAAAACTAATACCCCGATCCCCCTCCTCGCCAGCTCGTAAGCCAGTGTTGCCCCAGCCGGACCAGCACCAACAACGATTACATCGTGGCTTTGTTTCAAAGACCAAACACCCCTAACAAGCGAAGTAATAGAGACCTATCTTCAATTATATCACCTCGAATGCATATCCATCTTCTTCATAGCCTGGCTTTACTTCCTTCTAAAGTTTTAATCAGGCCAAATCATAATAGTTTTTGGGTTAGATTTTTTGTGAGCTAACAACCCCTCCCTCACTTAGGTTTTAGATGATTTAGGCTATTGACATTTTTTTGTAACAGCGCTATTCTTAAGCTAATATAGCGTAGACGATTTGATAAAATGCGAACGAGGCTATCGCCCAGTGGAAGATCAACCAATTTTTTCATCACTTACCTCCTTTCTGTTTATATAGGCGGCGGGAGCGGGGAAAGCTTCCGTCGCCACCTCTCTAGGTCGCCCCGACGGAGTGAAGAACTCCGAAGTGGCAAGCACCTATTCGGCACGGTTGTATCGATTTGTTGGGGGAAAATTTACCCCCTGGTTTGCTTACCTTGACCAGAACGCATCCCAGTCGCTCTCATTGTGGCACAACGTCCATGTGGGCAACGCGAGTGGCAATGTGGGACTGCACGAATTGGAGAAAGTTATTATTAAGTCATGTTGATTTGTTGTAAACAAACAGAAGTTGTTATAATAAAAGCGGACCAAACGAGCAAAGGTCCCATTGAAATGATCAGGAGGAGCTAAATATGAAGACAAATCTTGAATCTGAAATTCTAGTTTTGAGATTGTGGCGCCAGATTTACCAAACCTACACCCTGCTTAAGCAGTGTGAGGACAAAATACTTGAGGAATATGGGCTTACTACTGAGCAGTTCGCAGTGCTTGGGACTGTAGATTACTTCGTTGGTCCTACAAATGTAACTGACATAGCCCGGTGGTTGGAACGTAGCACAAACAGCATCAGTATGATAATCGACCGCATGGTCAAAGCTGGTCTGGTCAGAAGGATAAGAGACAAGGGTGACCGCAGGGTAGTACGCGTGGTTAACACCAGCAAGGGGGAGAACGCCCT
The DNA here is from genome assembly GCA_049678605.1 of Dehalococcoidia bacterium. Taxonomy (GTDB): domain Bacteria; phylum Chloroflexota; class Dehalococcoidia; order GIF9; family AB-539-J10; genus RBG-13-51-36. Next base: position 62,523 of record JBAUEM010000014.1, on the reverse strand, counting down.
TAAACCAGCAAGTCGAGCAATGTTTGAGGTTATGCGGAAACACATGTCACCACTATCACATGAGGAGAGGAGTACTCTTCTCAGTCTGCTCGGGACACTAAAATACGAGATACTGGAATGTCTCAATCCTGGAATGGATGTGGAAAAAAGGAAGAGAGATGAGTCCAAGCAAGCGGCCAATGTAAAGGAATGGCTGAGCAAGTACGGGTTGCCCTCCATTCCCCAAGCTAAACGTCAGGGTGGTGAGAAGAGAAAGACCAAGAAAAAGACCGAATGACGAGGTCAGTTAAGTCAACTTATGCTAGCTGGTGTAGAGCAGCTCCTCAGGGTCCACAATAATCCCGGCAGGTTGAGCCATGTTGATTTGTTGTAACAAACAGCAGTTGTTATAATAGAAGCGGACCAAACGAGCAAAGTTTCCATGAAATAATCAGGAGAGGTTAAATATGGCGGTAAAGTTCGAAGCCGAAAACCTAATTTTGACCACGTGGCTCATGATACACCGAGCCGACGCCCTGCTTAAGATATGTGAGGACAAAGTATTTGGTGAACACAAGCTTAATTCGGAGCGGTATGCAGTGCTTGTGACTATACAATACCTCGGTGGTAGTGCAAAGCCAAGTGAAGTAGCCCAGTGGTTACAACGTAGCCCGAACAGCATCAGTATGCTAGCCGACCGCATGGTCAGGGCTGGTCTGATCAAAAGGGCAAGAGACACGAAGGACCGCAGGGTAGTACATCTGACTATCAGCGACAAGGGGAAGGACGCCCTTAAACCGGCAACCCTGGCAGGCTGGGAGTTTATCCGAGAAAGCCTGTCGCCACTATCATATGAGGACAGGCGTACCCTTATCAGTCTGCTCAAGATGATAAACTACAAGACACTTGAGTATCTCAATCCCGGAGCGGATATAGAGGGAATGCTTAGAGATGAGGCCAAGAGCCATGACAATTTAATGGAACGGCTGGTCGAGTACGCTCAGCTCTCCACTCCTGAAGCCAAACGTCAGGGCGGTGAGAAGGGAAAGACCATATGATGAGAGCAGTTCACCTTACTTATGCTAGCTGGTGTAGAGCAGCTCTGCATTGTCCGCAATAATCCCGGTAGGACGAAACATGCTCCCCGTTTCAACCCACAGGTAAAACACCTCAGCCACCGCTGTCATTAATGTGCTCTACCTCGGTACACGGTAAGGTACGTGTCAAATCGACAAACAGGTATGACCGAACGATATGTTATATAATAATGTAGTAGAAATCTAAAAAGGTGGCAGAAAATTGTCGGACCAATTTTACGATGTCATCATAGTAGGGGCGGGGCCAGCCGGCAGCTACATAGCTTATGAACTAGCCTCATCAGGTCATGATGTCGCTGTTTTTGAAGAAAAAAGTGCGTCGAGACTCAATGTCTGTTGCACAGGAATAATCAGTACCGAATGTTTCCAGTCCTTGAACCCCGGCACAGATGGGATATTAACCAGGGTAAACTCGGCCAAGTTTTTCTCCCCTTCAGGAAGATGCTTAAGAGTGCAAACTGAAAATGTTCAGGCTTACGTTGTCAATCGGCTTTTACTTGATAAAGCGCTAGCCTCTAAAGCCCAATCCCAGGGGGCACAATATTTCTTCTCTTCCCCGGTCATTGACATTATTCCTGGGAGGGATAGTATACAAGCGGAAACTTTGTGCTCCGGAGCCAGGGAGATATTCAGTGCTAGAGCTGTGATACTGGCTAACGGATTCAGGCCCAAGCTGCCTCGAAAGCTGGGTCTGGGCAAAATCAAGAACTTCCTCGTCGGTGCTCAGGCCGAAATTGAAGCGAAAAACGTTGATGAACTCGAAGTATACTTTGGTCAGGAAATAGCACCAGGTTTGTTTGCCTGGCTCGTGCCCACTTCAACAAATAAAGCATACGTTGGCCTTTTAGCAACATCTCAGGCTAAGCTACATCTGCAAAAATTCCTCAACAATCTCTCCTGCCAGGGTAGAATAACAAGTCGGGAGGTGGAAATCGAGCAAAAGGCTATCCCCGTAGGAACTTTAGCTCGCAGCTACGGAGACAGGGTACTGGTTATCGGGGATGCTGCCGGGCAGGTCAAGCCAACTACCGGCGGAGGAATATACTTTGGGCATCTTGGTGCCCATATAGCTGCCGAGGTGCTTGATGAGGCTCTCAGCAGTGATAATTTAACCGCTGGCCAGCTTTCGCGCTATCAAAAGCAGTGGAAGGCAAAAATGGGCAAGGAACTCTCCCGTGGCTACTGGGCTAGATGGGCTTATGCCAAACTAAGCGACCGCCAAATCGAGGGAATATTCAACATGTTGGATTCTGGTGGCAGGGCTGAGGCTTTGCTCAACTCCAGCGATTTTTCCTTCGATTGGCACAGCAGGTTAATTCTGGCTGTCCTGAGACGTAGCTCCGCCTATCCCTTGCTGAAAATCAGGCATCTCCTTTCTCGTGAGGCTAGTTTATGATTCAAACAAATTATCCTCCCCAGCATGTCGCCATTATCATGGATGGCAATGGCCGATGGGCAAAGAAGCGCCATTTACCCCGGTTTGCCGGACACAATGCTGGCAGCGGGAATATTCGCCCGGTGGTAAAGATTTTTGCCAATTATGGAGTAAAATACCTGACCCTTTATATGTTCTCCACCGAGAACTGGAACCGGCCGAGGATAGAGGTTGCAGGCTTACTCAGTCTTCTGGCAAGGAAGATTGACCAGGAAACTCAGGCTTTTCACCAAGAAAACATCCGACTGCTACACCTGGGCAGGCTGGACAGGCTGTTTCAGAAACTACGGGAAAAGGTGAAGGCAGCAGTGGAACTCACCAAAAATAATACCGGTCTTACACTTTGCCTCGCCTTCGATTATGGGGGACGTGATGAAATTGTCCAGGCAGCCAGACGCATCGCTGACTCTGATATTCCTGGTGACCATATAGATGAGTCTGTGTTTGTCCGGTATCTATATAGCACTGACATTCCCAACCCTGACCTGGTCATACGCACTGGCGGTGAGAGCCGCCTGAGCAACTTTCTCCTCTGGCAGGCTGCCTATAGTGAACTTTACTTCACTCCAGTGTTATGGCCTGATTTTGGTCTTAAAGACGTTGAGGAAGCGCTTTCTGAATATAAACGCCGCCAGCGCCGTTTTGGCAAAATATGAGGCGTCTAACAACCACCCAATGACGCAGAGCTTGCCCTGAGCATTACTAGATTCTTCGCCTTCGGCTCAGAACGACACCTCTATCCCGTCATTGCGAGGAGCGAAGCGACGAAGCAATCTCAACGAGATTCCTCGCTCACGCTCGGAACAGGCTCCTCAATCTCGAATATTTAAGGTGATTTTCGCCAGCAAGCAGGTTATAATTAGTATGGGATAAAAATCCAGGCGCGTTTTCAGAGGAAGACATGGCAGTTTTACAGATTCGCACCTTGCCCGACCCTGTGTTGCGGCAAAAGGCCAAAAGAGTAACCAAAATCGATGACTCAATTCAAAAGTTAATCGATGCCATGATTGATACGTTACGCGCTGACCCAAACAGAGCCGGCCTCGCTGCCCCGCAGGTAGGAGTGTTGCTCCGCATAGCAGTCATCGAGGTGCCAGAACAGGAACTGATCACCATGATTAACCCTGAAATAGTAAAAAAGGAAGGTGAGCGAATAGTTCAGGAAGGCTGCTTATCCATACCTGGCTACCTTGGGGAAATAAAAAGAGCGGTAACAGTGAAAGTCAAAGCGCGAGACCGATACGGTAAGGAATTTCGCCTCAAAGCACAAGGGCTTCTGGCTCAGGCTCTTGAGCAGGAAATTGAGCATCTCGATGGCATTCTATATATTGACCATCTAGAGAGCCCGGAAAATCTGTTTGAGACTGAGGCTGTTCAAAAAGCGTAGTTGCTCAATTTATTGGGTAGCCGGGCTTGATGAATGAGGCAACTACGAATTAAAAGTGGGGTTACCCAAGGATTCGCGAGGGGAAGAGCAGAATGCCTGGCCCGGGGCATAATGTCAATGTAGTTGCTTTTCGGCGCCTCAGTCCAGGTGGATGGTAATTTAGTCTCATCTCCCGAGTTCTCTACGAGCATTGTTAGCGGGCGCATTGGCATTATTGCCATGGCCATTTTTGTCTCCGCTGTCTTGGCTTATCCCTGCGGGACTAAGCAGAAGGTAACAGGTGGCCCAAAGCTGCCTGAGCTCCCCAGAAATGGTGCTGAGCCTGGCAAGAAATTGAATTTTTTTCCTGCCTATTGACAATACTCAACGAAGGATGATATAACGGGAGGCGAGTTGCTTAGCCGCACCGTGGGGGTGACAAATAGAAATACAAAGGTAAGCATGCCAAATAAATGGCGACTGAAGCAACCTATTGACAAAAAGAAGATGCCTAGTTATACTTAGAATGTTGTAGCTAGCAACGACTTGTCAAGTTTATAGCCAAAGTGAACATTAACAACTGAATATAGCCCGAATGTGAAAAAAGGCAGCCCAGAAAATGCTATGATTTCCGAGCTGGAAAGGAGGTACTGCTATTGCAAAGTCCCAAAAGGGTCTGGAACTCCTGAGCACTCTCCAAGGACTCTGGAGGGGAAAAAGCCCGGCCCCAGGCGCAAATGGATAAAACGCTCAGGTTGATACCTGGCGAAGGGGCAGCCTGAGACAAGCAGGCTGGCAAACAAAGTCTTGCCAATAATACCTGAAGCGCTCTAGGATGAAGTGGTCGACTTCAGACTAGAGAGAACAATTAAAAGACTAAAAGGAGGAAATAAATGAAAAAACCTAAATGGCACGCTAAAGCGTTATATCTTATCTTTGCTTTAGCACTCGTTGTCGGCCTGATGCCGCTGACAGTCCTGGCGGGACATGCCGATATCGTCATCGCTGGTCCCCCCTATGCCAAGGAAGGCGAGACTGTGACCTTCGAGGCCGCGACCAATCCGACGGCTGATAGCGTTGACTGGTATATAGACGGGACTTATGACAGCACTGACAATACAGCTCCGTTCGAATTGACCACGACGTTCCCTGCCCTTTCTGCGGGAATGCATGTCATATCAGCTACCGGGTGGTGGGGAGGCCTGGATCAGGACGCCGAGTTTGAGATTCTGATAGGCGTGGGCCTGATACCCCAGCAGGAGTACAATATCATTGGCACTGAGGCCACATTCTGTGTTCCTGATCTCTATATGGGTCACGTCATGCAGTGGCGCTTTGAGTCCAGTTTTTACCTTAATGGCGCCTGGAGCATAGTATCCGGCGGCGACCCTTTTGACAATTGCGTCACAGTACACGGCAGCGGCTGGGGCGAGCTGGTAATCTATGCCGATACTGAGGCTTTCACGGATTACCCCGCCACCACCCTCATGGCCATAAAGAAGTGGGGCAAGATCTTTGACACCTGGCTCTTCGCGTGGGATTCGTACACCGAAGAAGAGATTTATGACTCGGGCGAAACCCAAGTCTGGTGGAACGAGAATCTGAAGAAGTGGGAAGGCGAAGCCTATTTGTACGATTTGATTATCGGCAACTTCATAACCGATGGTGGAGAGGAGTTTCTCTCTTTTGCCGACGGTGCCGATGTTGAATGGTGGGTGATGGATGCCCGAGCTCCGGTACACGACCTGCCCAGCGGCATTCCTGCTGGTGACTGGATGGACCCCATGTTGGGGTTGCAGCCTGGGCTGGTTACTCTTATCGATGACATGCAGGCCGCATACCCCTCACGACTTGTCGGTTTCTTGAATGGCAATCCCGAAGACTGTAGCACCAAGTACATAGAAACCGAAAGTGGTGATGCAGATATAGACGGTATGATGACCGGACTAACCGGAGTAGAGCTGATTGCCTGCGGTGAGGAAGCGGTGAAGATCGTCGTTGTCGCCAAGTATCCTGACCGGCTTCACTACGACGAGTGGCCTGTTTTCCCCGAGATCATCAGTTGGAACTTCTGGACTCAGGAACTTGAGAAGGTTCCCCAGGTAAGATGGGCCGGAGAGAAAATAGTCCTGGAGAAGCAGTTCGGCACGAGCTATACTGGCTTTGACGTATGCTTTACCCTTGAGAATGAGTCTCCTGGAACCTTGGAGGCCGTCGTACCACAATCTAATTGGATGCCGGCTACCGGTATGCAGGACACTGTCTGGACTACTGTTGACGAGGATGGTGTTGCTCGCTGCATCGTGTTTTCCGAGAAGCCCGGCGAGTGCGATGTGGCATGCGCCTTGTATGATGAACTTGAGCCATGGCAACTCATCAACCAGCACGGCTTTGTGGTGTTCTTCCTCAAATTTGAGGAACTCACCCTGGGCAACATGCAGGGCGAGAGAGCTTATCACGACGATGGACTGTGGGATCCTGTACTCGACAGTGGTATGGTCTATGATGCCTTCCCCAATGACATTTGGGACCCCACTGCGAACTGGGCGGTAGACGAGTTTGTAGGAAAGACTATCGAGGTATGGAAGGGAGAAGAGGAAGATGATGGCAGCATCACCTTCATAGGTGACCTACAGATACGGGAGATAGAGAGCAATACCGCCGATACCGTGGTGGTTACTACAGACTGGACCACCATACCAAGTCCTCCAGGTCCTGATGTGCAATGGTACTACGAGATTAGCGATCCTGTCTGGGATCCTACTCTTGATGATCTGTCGCAGGAACTGAACGTATCCCAGGATGCCCTACTCCGCACTCGAGTCAAGGGCTGGTTTATGGGCGATAACCTGAGCTGGAGAGAGGATAAACTTGTTGACCTCGATGGCGATGGTTTTGCTGAGACCAGACTTCCCGAGGGACGCTGGGTTCTTCCCGACGACTGGCCAATCCTGGCTGGCGCTGAGTGGGCGGAGCTACGCCCGCATTATGACATTATGTGTCAGCCCAATGACAACATCATGAGCGAGATTGACAGCAATCTCGACCATGCTGAGGAGCTGGGTGACTACCTAGAGTGGACTCTCGACGAACGTCCCACGAGGCTTGACATACCTGGTGCCCTGGTAGCTCAGGCTCCGGTTATCGGACCTTACAGCACCCTGGATACCTACAGTCCAACCATCGATCACGATTATAAGCTTGACCGCAAGACAATTGTCCGCAATGGTAAGCTGAACTGGTGGGACTGCCCCATGCCGCCAGCCAAGATAGTCTTCAAGATTACCGAGGGTGTTGGATTCTTCAAAGACGCTGACAAGGGCGACATCTACTACGAGTGGGTTGAGAGAGACCTGAACAATCCCGGACCCGAAGGCATCGTCTACACCAACCCATTCTATGAGGAGATGATAGCCAGCAGTCCGTTTATCCCGCCCTTCATCAACAACGGCGGCTATGACTGGGATAGCTACGGTTTTGAGGTTGATTCCTACGGACCTTACCCCTTCTGGGACATTATCAACCAGCTACCCGGTGTGACTCCATATGACCCGCAGCACCCAACCAAGGTTGAGGTCTACTCCGACAACCACGGTGAGGCCATGGTCTGGCTCAACGGTGACTGGAACCTTGACCTCAGCGCCTGGCTGGTCGTTGGTGGCTATGACATTCCCACAGGGGAGATAGTAGGTAACACCACAGTAAAGGCTATCGCTGACTACCCTTACCTGCGCAAGCATCTGTATGTGGTTTCCAACGATGTCGAAAAGACCTGGACCTGGGGCAAGGATATCAGGGGCAATGACCCAGAGCCAAACGATCCCCCTGACACTCGCATGGTGTTCCAGGTAGACGACGTCGTCTCTTGCTTGAACCCCGAACTGACCAACTATAAGATGGCATTCATCTGGGCCTGCGACCGAGATGGCTTCCCGGTAGTTGGTGAGAGAGTCGAGTGGAATTTAGGTACAGTTGATGGTGCACAGATGGCCATTATCCCGAACATTACGAACGAGGGCGTCAGCATTTGTCTACCCGATATTGACGTTGAGAATGGCTTCCTTGCTGGCACCTATGGAAGTGTTACTAATCTCGACAGAACCATGGGTGAAAGTTTCATGAAGGAGCCCGGTCCTGAGGAGCTGGCCTTGTGGGAGAAATTCTGGCCTGATGATGAATGTCACCATGCCGTTGCCGCAGTATTGGTCTACACTGACGAGCTCGCCACTAGGGCTAGCCTGACGGCGTGGCTCTTCGAAGAGGAAGGCACGATAACCCGTCAGTGGAACCTCGACTTCGCGGTAGTAGACGAACCTGATGACCCGCTGATGCTGGGTGATGCCAATCAGGACAATGTGGTGAATACCGGAGACATCACTAAGGTAAAGAGGATTTACTTTGGAATAGATCCTGCCACTATTGGAGCCGATGCCAATCAGGACAGCTTCGTAGATGCGGGAGACATAACCCAGGTAAAGAGGATTTACCTTGGAACGTAATCTCTGGCGTGGGTAAGTTAATGCCCTTAGCTGAATGAGTTGTATAGGCAGTCCCAGATTTCTGGGGCTGCCTATACCCTATGTTTATGTTTGAGGCCAAAATGAGCTCTCTAGTTCAGATTGGCAGTCGCTAATCAGTCTTATGTGAAGGAGGGAAAAAGGGATGAGAAGAGGCAACGTAAAGGTATTACACTTATTTGCGGTGGTAGCTATGGTTGTCCTGGCTCTGTTGCCTGGTATAGTTCTCGCTCACGTCGGTCCAGAGTGCCGCTTTTTTGGACCGGTGACTATCGGTGACCAAAATGTGCCTGATGGCACAGTGGTAACTGCTTGGCTGGAAGACCCTTATGTTGGGCCGTGCCCTGCTACCCTCTATATGCAGCACGGGGTGTCATATTACTGGGTAGATGTGCCTGGCGATGAGGCCGATGAGGGTGAGACCGTATACTTTAGCGTAAACTATGGAGGCAATGTTATAGCGGCAGCCAGTGGTACCTTTGAAAAGATCGGGACGGTCTACCATCCCTTGCGTCTACCCGGTTGCATCCCTGGCGATGCTAACGGAGATGGCGTGGTAGATACCGGGGACATAACCAAGGTGAAGAGAATCATTATGGGATTGGACCCCCCAACGCCCTGTGCTGATGCTAATCAGGACGGCTTTATAGATACCGGAGACATAACCAAGATAAAAAGAATCATTATGGGACTCGATTGATAAGAAAGGAGGTGAAAGATAAGAGATGGGAAAGTTTAGGCATTTTTTACCCTGGCTCGTAGTTTTTTGTTTGGCGTTGGTCCCCATTTCTATTACTGGCGCCAATGGCACGGTGACGGTGAGCATAGTTGCCCCGGCTGAGGTGAATCCGGGAAGCTCCTTCGTTGCCGATGTGGCTGTGGATTGGGTGACGGACTTCAACTCCTGCGGCTTCGATGTTACCTATGACGAAACAATTATCACCGTGACCGATGTTACAGGCGGCGAAATCGATGGTCACACCGTTGAAGTAGATCCAGGCGACTGGTTCTATATCCCCTCTGGCCCGGACCAAGGAAGAATCAGGGTGATCACTGGCATAGCAGGCATACCTGGGCCTGGAGTCACTGGCACAGGCTACATCGCCCAAATACACTTCAATGTTGTGGGCTACGGTTGCCAAACCAGTGCCATACATCTGGAAGGGGTGGGGATGTATGACTATGAGGCTAACAGGATAGATACGACCACAGTGGATGACTCTGTACATGTCGCTGATGTCTTGGGCATAACCACAACTTCACTTCCCGAGGCGAAGGTAGGCGATGTCTACTCGGCGACTCTTACGGCCACTGGTGGCCAGCCACCTTACACCTGGGGGGCGACCGGGTTACCTGCCGGCTTAACTTGCTCCACAGCTGGAGTTATCTCAGGAACTCCAACGGCATCCGGCGACTTCACGGTCACAGTTACTGTTACCGATTCCGCCGGCCCACCCGACACTGATAGCAAGGGTCTAGCTTTGAAGGTATATCCTGCCCTTGAGATAACCACTACTGCACTTCCTAGCGGGACCCCGGGGGAGCCCTACAGCGCAACTCTCGCGGCGACTGGTGGTAAGCCACCGCTTACCTGGGGGGCGACCGGATTACCTGCCGGCTTAAGTTGCTCCACGGCGGGAGTTATCTCAGGAACTACAACAGCAACTGGTGATTTCAGTGTCACGGTTACTGTTACCGATTCCTTCTCCACGCCTAACACTGATGAAGAGGTCCTAAGCCTGAGGATATCGTATTTTGAGATAAGCACGACCTCACTCCCCGAGGCGAAGGTGGGAGATTCCTACACGGTGACTCTTGAGGCAAGTGGTGGTACGCCTCCTTATACCTGGGGGGCGACCGGATTACCTGCCGGCTTGACCTGCTCCACGGCTGGAGTTATCTCAGGAACTCCAACGGCGTCGGGTGACTTCACGGTCGCAGTTACCGTTACTGATTCCGCCACTCCGCCCGACAGCGAGAGCAAGGACCTGGCCTTGAAGGTATACCCCGCTCTGGAGATAATCACAACTTCTCTTCCTGAGGCGAAGGTAGGAGATGTCTACTCGGCGACTCTTACGGCGACCGGTGGTAAGCCAGGTTATACGTGGGGGGCGACTGGGTTACCTGCTGGCTTAACTTGTTCCACGGCTGGAGTGATTTCAGGAACACCAACAGCATCTGGCGACTTTAGTGTCACAGTTACCGTTACCGATTCCTTCTCCACGCCTAATACAGATAGCAAGATTCTAGCCTTGAAGGTGTACCCACCCCTTGAGATAACCACGACTTCTCTTCCTGATGCGAAGGTAGGAGATGCCTACTCGGCGACTCTTACGGCCACTGGCGGTAAGACTCCTCGTACCTGGGTGGCGACTGGACTGCCTGCCGGCTTAACTTGCTCCACGGCTGGAGTCATCTCAGGAACTCCGACGGCATTTGGCGACCTCAGTGTCACAGTTACTGTTACCGATTCCTTCTCCACTCCTAATACAGATAGCAAGATTCTAGCCTTGAAGGTATATGCCGCTCTGGAGATAACCACAACTTCTCCTCTTCCCGAGGCGAAGGTAGGAGATCCCTACTCGGCGACTCTTACGGCAACCGGTGGTAAGACTCCTCATACCTGGGGGGCGACTGGATTACCCGCTGGCTTGACTTGCTCCACGGCTGTAGTCATCTCAGGAACTCCGACAGCATCTGGCGACTTTAGTGTCACAGTTACTGCTACCGATTCGTTCAGCCCGCCCAACATTGTTAACAAGGTTTTAAGCTTGAAGGTATATGCCGCTCTGGAGATAACCACAACTTCCCTTCCTAATATAAAGATAGGATACGCCTACTCGACAACTCTTGTGGCGACCGGTGGTAAGACTCCTCATACTTGGGGGGCGACTGGATTACCCGCCGGCTTAACTTGCTCCACGGCTGGAGTCATCTCAGGAAACTCGACAGTGTCGGGTAACTTCAGTGTCACAGTTACTGTTACCGATTCGTTCACCACGCCTAACATTGACCAGAAGATTCTAGCCTTGTGGGTATGTATAGTGGGCGATGCTAATGGAGATGGCGTCGTAGATACTGGGGACATCACCAAGGTAAAGAGGATTTACTTCGGAATAGACCCCCCAACCGATTGTGCCGATGTCAATGATGATGGTAAGGTAGATACTGGAGATATAACTGCAATTAGGATAATCTACTTTGGATAACCAATTGTGCCGATGTCAATGGAGATGGTAAGATAGATACTGGAGATATAACTGCAAGTAGGATAACCTACTTCGGAGCTAGTTAGCTCCCTGCATAACACAAGGAGGTGAGATTATGCACCATAGAAAAGGCATTTTAGCAATTATAGTAAGCCTGGGCCTGGCACTGGCATTGCTGCCACTTTCTATTACGGGCGGCGACAATGGCCCGGTGACGGTGGGCATAGATGCCCCGGCTGAGGTGGAGGCGGGAAGCTCCTTCGTTGCTAATGTGACTGTGGATTGGGTGACGGACTTCGACTCCTGCGGCTTCGATGTTACCTATGACGAAACAGTTATCACGGCGACCGATGTCACAGGCGGCGTAATCGATGGTCACGCCGTTGAAGTAGCTCCAGGCGACTGGTCCTACATTCCTGCTGGCCCGGATACAGGAAGAATCAGGGTGGCGGCCACCATATCGGGCCCACCCGGGTGTGGGATCAATGGCACGGGCTACCTTGCCCAAATACACTTCGATGCTGTTGGCTCCGGCGGCGATAGTAGCGTCATCAACCTGGAAGGGGTAGGAATGTATGATTGCAACGCGCTCGCTATTAGTACTACCACAATGGGCGCTTCAGTGGACATAAGCGGTCCTGCACCTCCTGTTGGCGGTACTGCTCGTCCCATTAGTAAGGTGGCTATTGTGGCGCTCTGGATTGCCGTTGGCGCAGCCATCATAGTTGGGACAAGCCTGCTGGTGCGAAGGCGCCGCAGGGCTATAAGATAGAGGACTCAATCGTAGGGGCGGAGTTCATCTCCGCCTTAGTCGGGGAGTTCCACCCCTACGGAGTCCCGCTGTTTCCTGTCCCTCGACGGGAGGGATAAGGAGCCTGTCCTGCGTTTATCGAAGGATGGGGCTGAAATTGTCTCACTCTTCGGCTCTTTTCAGGACAGGTTGTTCACGCCTCGTGAAAAGGACGGGTCTAACTCTCCCCAGCCAGGACAGAGAGAATCATACTGGAACTCGGGGACAAGCCCTGACCCTCAACAAACCCAAATGTCAAAGCTACTTCGTCCTGTCATCCGGATTTTCGACCTGTCCCGATTGAGTCGAAATTTGTGCATAGATGTGACGATGCCTGGTGGCGCTCGCTTGACAGTGCGGGGGAGTGGTATACTGTGAACTATAGCTAGAGTTTTGGGGAAACTAAACTGCTACGAAATTTCGTTAGCCCAATGGAGGAGATGCAAAGCCATGATTCTTAATCGGGACAAAAAGCTCAAGATAATTTGTTCTCTGGTCATGCTTGCTGCTATCGCCCTAATGCCCCCCGCAGGCATGAGCGACCTCCAGGCCCAGGAAGATGACACTTTCCATCTAGGTCCACTGAATCCTGATTTCGTCAAGTTCTGGGAGGAGCCACCGGAGCCTTTCTATGGCTATATTCCTCCGCCTATGGACCTGAGCCACCTCGATGCAATCCCTGCGGGAGGTCTCTTGAAATCAGGCGCTCTCCCCGACAGCTTCGACTGGAGAGACCAGGACAAGGTGACCTCTATAAAAAACCAGCTTTCCTGCGGAACTTGCTGGATTTTTGGCACTACCTCTGTCTTGGAATCAGCAGTTTTGATCGGTGAAAATACAGGGTACGATTTTTCTGAACAGAGTGTGGCTTTATGCGTGGACCGTTCTTGGGTCTATCTTTACGATGATTCTGACGAACCCTGCGGGATAGAGCCATCTCATGGTGGTGGATGGAGCTGGCTCGCTAGCGAAGTCTTTATCAAAAAAGGCGCAGTTTTAGAGTCGTGCAATCCTTACAATTCATCTGGTTTGCAGTGCAACGGCGCTTGCCTGTGTGACAACTGCACACCTGTTAAGAGAGTCAATGGATATAGATTGGTAACCAACGACCAAAGCCAAACCGGTTTGATAAAAGAGGTGGTATATAACCAGGGACCTGTGACCATGGCTTTCTATCATCATGGAGCGCATGTATACACTGATGCTACCTATGGCACTGTTTATGATTGCGATGAATGTCCGGCTGCTAACCATCTCGTCTCTATTATTGGTTGGGATGACAGTGTTCCCCACTTTGAGCCGCCGGGGGGGACTGGTGCCTGGCTAGTTAAGAATAGCTGGGGGACAACTTGGGGCGACAGTGGCTATTTCTGGCTAGCCTACAATTCAAGCTGCATGGAGGAGATAGCCTACCTCGAGTACAAAGATTACGACCCGAATGAGAAGCTCTACTACTGGGACGAAGCTGGCATGGTTGCCGACGGTGGCTGCGGTGCGCCCTCCGCCTGGATGGCCAACATCTTCACCTCAACTCAGGATGGCAGCCTCACCCACGTTGACTTCTGGACCACCAGCAACAACGCCGAGTATGATATTTATGTGTACCTCGACGGCGACATCTCCGATGGCCTCGACGACCCGGCCACGTTACAATCGGGGACTTGCCAGGAGTTGGGTTACTACTCTATACCGCTTAGCTCTCCCGTCTCGCTGGCCAGTGGCCAGCCGTTTACCATAGCCCTCAATATGACCACGCCGGGTTATAATTACCCTATACCCGTTGAAACCAGGTGGGCGCTTGCTGACCCGCCAATACAGACTGGCGTATCTTATGCCAGATGTGGGGATGTCGGCACGTGGGACGACCTTGCCACAAGTGAAGGGAATGCCTGCCTTCGGGCGAGAGTAAGGACCGAAGTGGAGCTTTCCATCCTCACCACCCACCTGTCTGACGGAGTGGTAGGTGAGGCTTACGAGGAAACCATGGAGGCCACGGGCGGCGTCCCGCCCTACACCTGGGAGGCAACTGGACTGCCTGCCGGTTTGAATTGCTCCGCCGTTGGAGTCATCTCAGGGACTCCAACAGCATCTGGCGACTTCATCGTCACGGTTACTGTTACCGACTCCTTCGACCCAGCTAACACTGACAGCACAGACCTGGCCCTGAAGGTATACCCACCCCTGGAAATAACCACAACTGAGCTTCCCGAAGGCAAAGTAGGGGATGCCTACTCAGCGACTCTTACGGCGACCGGTGGTAAGCCAGGTTATACCTGGGGGGCGACTGGATTGCCTGCCCGTTTGACTTGCTCCGCGGCTGGAGTCATCTCAGGGACTCCAACAGAGGATGGTGACTTCACTGTCACGGTTACTGTCACCGACTCCTTCGACCCAGCTAACACTGACAGCACAGACCTAGCCCTGAAGGTGTACCCTGCCCTGGAGATAACCACAACTACGCTTCCCGAAGGGAAGGTAGGGGATGCCTACTCGGCCACCCTTGAAGCCACCGGCGGTAAGACTCCTTATTCCTGGAATGCAGTTGGATTACCTCCTGGCTTGACCTGCTCCGCCGCTGGAGTCATCTCAGGAACTCCGGTAGCGGAAGCTGGTAGCTTCAATGTCACGGTCACTGTCACCGGTGCTCTAGGTAACACTGATGAGGAGGTTCTAAGCCTGACGATATCATGTAAGCTGGGCGATGCCAACATGGATGGCGTCGTAGACGCCGGGGACATCACCAAGGTAAAGAGGATTTACTTTGCATTAGACCCCCCAACGCCCTGTGCCGATGCCAATGGAGATGAAATGATAGATACCGGGGATATAACTGCAATTAAGATAATCTATTTCGGAGTTAGCTCCCTGCATAACAAAAGGAGGTGAGATTATGAAACATTGGAAAGGTATTTTAGCCATCGTAGTCAGCCTGGGCCTGGCACTGGCATTGCTGCCACTTTCTATTACTGGCGCCAATGGCACGGTGACGGTGAGCATTGATGCCCCGGCTGAGGTGAATCCGGGAAGCTCCTTCGTTGCCAATGTGACTGTGGATTATGTGGAGAACTACGATGCCTGCGGCTTTGACGTTACCTATGACCAAACAATTATCACCGTGACCGATGTCACAGGCGGCGAAATCGATGGTCACGCCGTTGAAGTCGACTGGGTCTACTATCCCTCCGGTCCGTCGGATCCAGGGAAAATCAGGGTGCTCGCTGTCGTACCCGGCATGCCCGGACCTGGAGTCACTGGCACAGGCCACATCGCCCAAATAAACTTCAATGTTTTGGGCTCCAGTTGCGAGACCAGTGCCATACATCTGGAAGGGGTGGGGATGTATGACTATGAGGCTAACAAGATAGATACGACCACAGTAGATGACTCGGTACATGTTGCTGCTCCCTTCCCCCTGGAGATAACCACGACTTCGCTTCCTGAGGCGAAGGTAGGAGACTACTATGAGGCAACGCTGGAGGCAACCGGTGGTCAGCCACCTTATAACTGGGGGGCAACCGGGTTACCTGGTGGCTTAAGTTGCTCCACGGCTGGAGTTATCTCAGGAACTCCAACGGCGTCGGGTGACTTCACGCCCACTGTTACCGTTACTGATGATGCCGGCCCACCTGACACTGATAGCAAGGGTCTAGCTTTAAAGGTATATCCTGCTCTTGAGATAACCACTACTACGTTTCCTAACGGGTACCCGGGGAACCCTTACACCACAACTCTCGCAGCGACTGGTGGTAAGACTCCTCATACCTGGGGGGCGACTGGATTACCTGCTGGCTTAGCTTGCTCAGCGGATGGAGTTATCTCAGGAACTCCAACGGAGTCGGGTGACTTCACGGCCACAGTTAACGTTACTGATTCCTTCTCCACACCTAATACAGATAGCAAGATTCTAGCCTTGAAGGTATATGCCGCTCTGGAGATAACCACAACTTCTCTTCCCGAGGCGAAGGTAGGAGATGCCTACTCGGCGACTCTTGCGGCAAGTGGTGGTCAGCCACCTTATACCTGGGGAGCGACTGGATTACCTGCTGGCTTAACTTGCTCCACGGCTGGAGTGATTTCAGGAACTCCGACGGAGTCTGGCGACCTTAGTGTCACAGTTACTGCTACCGATTCGTTCAGCACGCCTAACACTGACCAGAAGATTCTAGCCTTGAAGGTATACCCACCCCTTGAGATAACCACGACTTCCCTTCCTGAGGCGAAGGTAGGAGATGCCTACTCGGCAACTCTTACGGCCATCGGCGGTAAGACTCCTTATACCTGGGGGGCGACTGGATTACCTGCTGGCTTAACTTGCTCCACGGCTGGAGTGATTTCAGGAACTCCGACAGCGTCTGGCGACTTCAGTGTCACAGTTACCGTTACCGATTCCTTCTCCACGCCTAACACTGCTCAGACGACTCTAGCCTTGAAGGTATACCCACCCCTTGAGATAACCACAACTTCCCTTCCTGAGGCGAAGGTAGGAGATGCCTACTCGGCAACTTTTACGGCCATCGGCGGTAAGACTCCTTATACCTGGGGGGCGACTGGATTACCTGCTGGCTTAACTTGCTCCACGGCTGGAGTCATCTCAGGAACACCGACGGAGTCGGGTGACTTCACGGCCACAGTTAACGTTACTGATTCCTTCTCCACACCTAATACAGATGAGAAGGTTCTAGCCTTGAAGGTATATGCCGCTCTGGAGATAACCACAACTTCTCTTCCTGAGGCGAAGGAAGAAGATGCCTACTCGGCGACTCTTACGGCGACTGGTGGTAAGACTCCTCGTACCTGGGTGGCGACCGGATTACCCACTGGCTTAACTTGCTCCACGGCTGGAGTCATCTCAGGAACACCGGAGGCGTCGGGTGACTTTAGTGTCACAGTTACTGTTACCGATTCGTTCAGCACGCCTAACACTGACCAGAAGATTCTAGCCTTGAAGGTATATGCCGCTCTGGAGATAACCACAACTTCTCTTCCTAATATAAAGATAGGATACGCCTACTCGACAACTCTTGTGGCAACTGGTGGTAAGACTCCTCGTACCTGGGGGGCGACTGGATTACCCGCTGGCTTAACTTGCTCCCTGGCTGGAGTTATCTCAGGAACACCGACAGCATCTGGCGGCTTCAGTGTCACAGTTACCGTTACCGATTCGTTCACCACGCCTAACACTGATCAGAAGATTCTAGCCTTGTTCGTATGTATAGTGGGCGATGCTAATGGAGATGGCGTCGTAGATAGCGGGGACATCACCAAGGCAAAGAGGATTTACTTTGAACTAGACCCCCCAACCGATTGTGCCGATGTCAATGGTGATGAAATGATAGATACTGGGGATATAACTGCAATTAAGACAATCTACTTTTCGTAGCTGCATAACACAAGGAGGTGAGATTATGAAACATTGGAAAGGCATTTTAGCCATCATAGTAAGCCTGGGCCTGGCACTGGCATTGCTGCCACTTTCTATTACTGGCGCCAATGGCACGGTGACGGTGGGCATAGATGCCCCAGCTGAGGTGAATCCGGGAAGCTCCTTCGTTGCCGATGTGACTGTGGATTACGTGGAGAACTACAATATCTGCGGCTTCGATGTTACCTATGACGAAAATATTATCACCGTGACCGATGTCACAGGCGGCGAAATCGATGGTCACACCGTTGTGGTAGAACCAGGTGACTGGGTCTATATCCCCCCGGATACCGTGGATACAGGAAGAATCAGGGTGATTGCCACCACACCGGCCGCACCCGCGCCCGGCGTCACTGGCACGGGCTACCTTGCCCAAATACACTTCGAGGTTCTTGGCTCCGGCGGCAGCACCAGCGATATCACCCCGGAGGAGGTAGGGATGTATGATTGGCAGGCGAACCTCATCAGCACTACCACGGAGGACCATTCAGTGCAGGTCTCTCTGCCAACAGAACCAACCATAGCCTTTAACCCAAAAAGGTTTACCTTCCTTGCCACCGCGGGCGGAGCAAATCCGGCGAGTCAGATACTGGAGATATGGAACTCAGGCCCAGGAACGCTTGACTGGTCGGTGAGTGATGACGCTGCCTGGCTGGCCTTAGCGCCGACGAGTGGTAGTTCCAGCGGTGAGCATGATGAGGTAACGGCTTCTGTAGATGTAACAGGTATGAGCACTGGTGATTATTCCGCCACCATAACCATAGCAGCGGCTGGAGCACCTAATACACCCCGGACACTGGTGGTGAGCCTGACCTTTACTGGGACGGAAGGTCCCACGATTGCTTTCGGTCCGGCGAGCTTGAGTTTCAGTGCTGTGGCTGGTGAGGCTAACCCGGCAAATCAGACACTGGAAATCTGGAACTCCGGTACGAGTACTCTAGATTGGTCGGTGAGTGATGACGCCGACTGGCTTAGCTTATCGCCCACAAGTGGTAGTTCCACCGGTGAGCACGATGTGGTAACGGCTTCTGTAGATATAGCAGATATGAGCACTGGTGATTATTCCGCCACCATAACCATAGCAGCGGCTGGAGCAACTAATACACCCCGGACACTGGCGGTGAGCCTGCCCCTTACTGAGACGGAAGCTCCCACGATTGCTTTCGGTCCGGCGAGCTTGAGTTTCAGCGCTGTGGCTGGCGAGGCGAACTCGGCAAATCAGACACTGGAAATCTGGAACTCCGTTACGGGTACTCTAGATTGGTCGGTGAGTGATGACGCTGCCTGGCTGACCTTAGTGCCCACAAATGGTAGTTCCACCGGTGAGCATGATGAGGTAACGGCTTCTGTAGATATAGCAGGTATGAGCGCTGGTGATTATTCCGCCACAATAACCGTAGCAGCGGCTGGAGCAGCCATTACACCCCGGACACTCGCAGTGATCCTGACACTTACTGAGACGGAAGCTCCCATATCTCCCATTGATACACTGCGTGCCATAGCACCCTGGATTGCCGTTGGCGCAGCCATCATAGTTGGGACAATCTTGCTGGTGCGAAGGCGCCGCAGGGCTACGAAATAGAGAACTTAATCGTAGGGGCAGAGTTCATCTCCACCCCCTCACCTTCACGACAATCCTCTTCCCTCAACTGAGAGGAGAGAGAGCTGCTTGCTGGTTTGAGTCGTCATTCCGAGCGACCTGCCCGCCTGCTCGCCGTATGACTTCAGCAGGCGAGCCAAGGCTTGGCAGGCGGGAGCGAAGCAATCTCTGCGGCTAAATTCCAATTTCTAAACTGTTTGGTCATTTATATTTTGTGCTTTGATATTACGTAGAAAATAACGCCATTTTCATCCGGCACGGGTGGTGTGCGGCGCACCATGGCTTGTATTCTATTTTCTGAGGTTCAGTGAGTCTACGGCTTGGGTTTCGAGGCGTGAAGGAATCCCTCCCTTCACGATTGAAGGCGGGGACGAGCGCCGAGCGTACGTTATTGTGTCCGTATGCCACTGCGGGCCGAAAGCGCGGCAATCTCTATCCTCAACAGCCACACCGGGATTGCTTCGTCGCCCCGATTCATCGGGGGCTTCTGGCAATGACAGGGGGAGGAGCCTCGCACTCACAGGGAGCAAAGAGGCTCGCAATAACGAGGGAATCGTGTAAAAATTCACGCAGTCGACTATGATTTGACGTCCATCAGGATTCTCGCCGACCAACGGTTGACAGTACCGCACAGGTTTGCCCAATTGATACAAGTGACGAAACAAGCTAGAATGGAGGCAAGGTAACAGGTAAGTTTTTCCAAAATCCCCCCTCTTAAGACTAAGAGGGGCTAGGGGAGTTATGAAAGAGAACGTCTTTATGTTAGAGGATGTTGAGGAACGTTCATAACCCCCCTTATCTTAAGGGGGGATACGGAAGGAGAGAGCCTCCTAATTTCAAGACGGAACTTATGGAAAAACTAAAGTATTACGAGGTAAGTTGATGGCTTGTAGTTCGATATGACTGCTTACATCATCCAGGGGCCTGGTGAGACTGAGCATGGACCTCTGGATGCTATGGTAGGGGCTTTGACGATGGAGGAGTGGAACATTGGCTAAAGCAAAGGCTAAGAACCAGACTAAAGGAAAGCAAGCTAAAGGCAAACCCCTTTTTCGGGGCTTGCCCTGGTTTGCCTGGCTGCTTATAGCATTAGCCATTGCCGGCATTGTTGTCTTTGTCCGTATCTACCCCGTGGGCCAGCCCCCTGCGGATAACGGGGGGAAGCTAAAGGCAGCAATCGTTGACCAGCTTTCTAGCTTCCGGGAAAACGAAGACTTTATTACAGAGGTCACCAGTGAGCTTGAGGACTACGGCTTTGAAGTTGACCTCTACCAGGGTAATAATATTACGGTTGATTTTTACCGCGGGCTGTCAGGCCGTGGCTATAAACTAATCGTCTTTCGATCTCATTCCGGTATACTGGAAGGAGAGGAACAGACATATTACAAGACCACATTGTTTACCAATGAGGAATTTGACTGGAAAAAGCATCAGCTCGATGTGTTAGACGACCGACTGTTTATGGCCAGCATTGCTGAAGGTTATCCCTGGGTGTTCAGTATATCGCAAAAATTCATCAGCAAAAGTATGACAAAGGAATTTGATGATACCGTCATCATAATGATGGGCTGTTCCGGCATCTATTTGACAGACCTGGCTGAAGCATTTGTTGATAAAGGCGCCTCGGCCTATCTTGCCTGGGATGCCAGCGTGGATTTGCACTATGTGGATGAAGCCACTCCTTATTTAATTGGACAGCTATGCTCGGAGAAGGCGACTATAAAAGAGGCGGTGGATAGCACCATGGATGTCATAGGTCCAGACCCGAAATACGAGGCGGAGCTCAAATACTACCCATCAGGGACCGGCGATAAGACCCTGGAGGAATTAATAAGATAGTATTTGGTGCTAGAAATAACATAAGCGCTTGAACTGAAAGAAATGGCAGAGAAAATTGAGGACGCCAGCAACAGTGAACCAACAGCTTATTGACGGATTATCGGTGCGGTGGTAATGGGACTGGGGATTTTCTTCTTTCTCAGGCAGAGAAGGAAAGCTGTCTAGAGCAAAGGACGCTGAATTGAACTTTTTCGCGACGGAAGAATCCGGGAGACCCTTCGTGGAGCCTGTCCTCAGCGGAGGTGAGATTCTTCGCTTTCGGCACACCACCCCTCACCCTAATCCTCTCCCGTCAAGGGAGAGGAAATGACAAAGTAAGGCGGAGATAAACTCCGCCACTACACTGCGTCAGAAGACCGTAGGGGCGGGGCTTGTCCCCGCCCAATCCCACTGGGATTGCTTCGGGGCTTCCGCCCCTCGCAATGACAAAGGGGGGATTCTCACAGTGCTAGAGAAGGAAAAAGCCTGGCAAAGACACACCGAGGCACTTATTCCAGAGGCATGTTATCTATCAACCTCATTTTACCTATCCTGACGGCTAAGGAAGCCAATGCCGGGCGGTCGATCAAGCTCAATTCTGCCATTGTTTCGGCATCAGCAATGCTGACATAGTCAATTCGGGCTAGAGGTTCTTTTGGGATAAGTGAGGTCATTTGCCGGCGAATCTTTCCAGCATCCTTTTCCCCACCCCGCCTTAACTGCCGGGCTAAGGTAAGAGCCTTGAACAATATTGTGGCTGCCTGGCGTTCTTTGGGGTTAAGGTAAATATTGCGACTGCTCATAGCCAGCCCATCGCTCTCCCTGACCGTAGGTACAACCACGATTCTTATCCCCATGTTAAGGTCAGCCACCATTCTCTTAATGACCATCACCTGCTGGGCATCTTTCTGCCCGAAGTAAGCCCGTGTTGGCTGGACAATGTTGAATAGCTTGGCCACTACAGTGGCTACACCCCTAAAATGCCCCGGACGAGATGCTCCCTCAACTCGCTCGGTCACCTTCTCCACATCCACCCAGCTACTAAATTCGGGTGGGTACATCTCATCATCGGAGGGGACAAAGACGATATCCACCCCCTCTCCCCGCAACGACTCCAGGTCACGGTTAAGCTCTCGGGGATAAGCGCCAAAATCTTCCCTGGGGCCGAATTGAGTGGGGTTGACGTAAATGCTAACAATAACGACGGAATTTTCCATCCTGGCCTGCTTTACTAAAGCCAGATGGCCTTCGTGAAGATAGCCCATAGTGGGGACGAAGCCCACTATGCCGCTGAGCTTCTGTCTTAGTGCCCTTATCTCGGGTATGGTCTTTACTATAGTCAATTGCAAAACTCCCTCCCCTGGCGGGAGGGAGTTAGAGGGAGGGGGATTTCACCCTCACCTTAATCCTCTCCCATCGAGGGCGAGGAATTTTATACAAGATTATGCGGTTAACTATACCTGCATGCCGCTAGCTTTCAGCCTCTAGCTGTTTGATGAGGCTTTCATCCATGGTGTAGCTATGTTCCATAGTGGGGAAACTGAGAGATTTAACTTCAGATATGTAACTAGAAACAGCAGTCTTGATTTCTCCGGCTAACCTGGCATATTGCTTGGCATGCCTGGGCACAAAGTCGGTGTAAAGGCCCAACATATCGCTGATTACCTGAACTTGTCCATCACAATCAGGCCCAGCGCCGATACCGATTGTAGGGATAGCCAGCTTGTGAGTAATCAATTTGGAAAGAGGTGCTGGAGTGCATTCCAGAACGATAGCAAAGGCGCCAGCTTCCTCCAAAATACGGGCATCGTTAAGCAACTTTTTAGCTTCGTCCGCCTCCTTACCCCGTACCTTAAACCCTCCCAATTGATGTATAAATTGTGGAGTAAGCCCGATATGCCCCATAACCGGGATACCACAGTCAACAAGGCGCCTGACTTTCTCAGCAACGACCTCGCCCCCCTCCAACTTCACCGCCTGTGCCCCCCCTTCTTGAATAAACCTCGCAGCATTATGTAAAGCATCGGAGACGCTGATATGATAGGTCATAAACGGCATATCGCCTATTATTAAGGCCTTCTTGGCACCTCTCACTACAGCTTTGGTATGATGAATCATCTCCTCCATAGTCACCGGGATGGTTGACTCATAGCCCAACATCACCATCCCTAAGCTATCCCCAACCAATATCAAAGGCATACCAGCTTCATCAACCATCTTGGCCGTCACGTAGTCATAAGCGGTAAGCATAGGTATCTTCTCTTTTCTCTGCTTCATCTCTTTTATATCAATAATAGTAACCCGCATGCCTCCCTCCTTCCCTAAAAATTAAAAGTCAAAGATAAAAAATCAAAGTGACAACTCAAAATGTAAAACTTTTTAAATTTTGCTCTGTATTTTTGCATTTTGCATTTTAATCTTTTATTTACATTCCTCATCCACGGAGAGGAACCATAGATAAAGGTTCAACGATTCTGTTTTGACTATCCACACGAACTATGCTTGGGGTCATGCTGATTGCCTCATCATCAGGAACCTGGCAATAAGAGAGGATGATGGCTATGTCGCCCTTTGCCACCAGTCTGGCAGCAGCACCATTGATACCAATAATCCCTGAATTTGCCTCACCTTCGATAGCATAAGTGCCGAACCTGGCCCCATTGTTAACGTTTAGCACCTCCACTCTTTCGAAGGGCAAGATGTCGCTGGCCTCCATGAGAGACCTGTCAATAGTGATACTGCCTTCGTAATCTAAATCGACTTGAGTAACCCGGGCTCGGTGGATTTTACTTTTCAGCATAGTTCTCATTTTCTACCTCCCTAAGCGTGAAGTTTCTTTGCTTACTTTCTTTTCAAAGAAAGTAAGGCTTTCATCTCTTCTGCCTTCTGTTCATTGACCTTGCCTTTAGCTAAAGCAATAGGAATAGTCTGAAGCCCCAGCTCCTTATAGGTGGTGAGCAAAGAGGGTCTCTTGGTCTCAAGAGCGCTTAAGTGCCTCTCTATAGTGCCTGAATCCCCGCGGGCAACAGGACCGGTGAGGCAGTCAGGCAAGCCGATATTGTCAATATTGTTTATTGTTCCTGCGAGCAAGGGCAGCAAGGCCCTGGTCGCCTCCTTCGACGATACCCCGAAGTCCAGCCACAAGTCCAGAGCCAACTTAACCAGGGTCACCAGATAATTACAAGCGAAAACGGCTGCTGCGTGATACAGTACCTTGTCCCCTGGCTTAAGTTCCACCCAGTTGCCGTTCAGGAGGAGAGTCAACTCCTTCAGCGTTGATAATAGGGGCTCCTCGGCTTCCAAGGCAAAGGTAGAGCCAGGCAAGTTTTCTATGGCCTGGTCAACATCGGCAAAAGTCTGCAACGGGTGAAAGGAGCCAACAGCAGCCCCAAGTTTCTTTGCTGGTTCCAGAATATCCACGGAATGAGCGCCACTGCAATGCACGACGCTCTGTCCTTCACGCCACTGAACTTCGCTGCATACCTGGGCTACAACGTCGTCAGGAGTGGTGATGAAGACCAGCTCAGCAGCCTCTGCCACCTCCTGAGCTGTATGGCAAACCTGGCAATTGGGCACCAGCCCTGCTAGCTTCTGTGCCGAGGACAAAGTTCGGCTAGATACAGCCACCACCGGGTATCCCTTTTGAGAAAGCCTTACTGCCAGGGCAGTGCCTGTCGTTCCAGCGCCAATAAAGCCTGCCTTTACCATCTGTTTACATCCTCAGCCGTTATAGCGCCACACATAACCATAAATTAAAAAATCCTCCCGGCATAACCGAGAGGATTATCACGACAACTTTTCTTGTCCGTCTCGGTCACCGCCGATCCAAGCGGACTTTTAACTATCCAGTTCTCTAGCTCACTGCCTCAAGGGTCAATGGCTATTTTATATGATAATAAATCCGTATTATTTTGTCAACATTGCCAAGAATATGCGGATGGGTGATATAATAATACTATAAGCTGGAGATTTTGGAAAAACGCTAAATTGTTAGAGCTCTTTAAGGACAAGCTCATAAACTGCAATATCGGTGGGGCTTGGCCGGAAGAGGTGCTGAGTATGCGAAGAAATATGTGAAGAGAGTAGAACTACCAACCAAGGGAATGAATAAAGAAGGAGGTTAAAGATTTCATGAAAGGAAAATTTAGGGCAATAACACAAGTATCTCTCGCCCTGCTGTTGGCATTGAGTCTGAGCTTGGTGACAGCCGTATCGGTGATGGCAGTTGAATTCCCTAGCATCTCGCCGACAACAGCCGAATACGACCTAGATGACCCAGCTGAAGTCATGACCACCATCAGCTGGGGCATCGCCAGCACTATAGAAGAGATCACCGATGACGAGGGTGATTTGGAGGAGGGCCTAAACAAAGACTACATAGTACTGGTTAAGCATCTAATCATCTTGAATACTTATCTCGAAGATAAGCTCCCGGATATTGGAGACGAGGTAGAGCTGATCATTAAATTTGATGTCGGTGCTGCCGCACTTACCATCACGGCTACTGGAACTCAGCCCACTATCTCTCCGACAACAGCCCAATACGACCTCGACGATCCGGATGACGTCGAAACCACCATCACCTGGGGTATTGCTGCCTACGTAGATTCCACCACTGAAAATAGCAATCTTTTAACCCGGCCAGGTGACTACACGGTGGGGGACACCGTCGAGGGTGAGGCGCCGCTGACCATCCTGAATGATTATCTTGCCAGTGAGCTCACAGATATCGGTGACGAAGTGGTGCTGACCATCGAATTCGATCGCGGTGATGATGCCACCCTTACCATCACAGCAATCGGGACTAAGCCCTCTATCGATCCGACAACAGCCCAATACAATATCGACAGTCCGGCTGATGTCAAAACCACGATTACATGGGGTACCGCCGATAACGTAGATTCCATCACTGAAAATGGCAATCCTTTGACCCGGCCAGGTGACTACACGGTGGGGGACACCGCCGGGGGTAAGGCGCCGCTTACCATCCTGGATGATTATCTTGCCAGTGAGCTCACAGATATCGGTGCCAAGGTGGTGCTGACCATCAACTTCAATGTTGGCGGCAATGCCACTTTTGAGATCACGGCTACCGGAGTCAATGCGGCGGCCTCTCCACAAGCAAAGAACTACGACCTGGATAACCCAGGTGATGTCACAACTACAATCATATGGAACACTGCCGACAGCATAAATTCCATCGTGGATGATGACGGGGATCCCCTAACGGCCGGCACCCACTACACCTTGACCCCTATCGATGCTGACAGCGACACTCTGACCATCCGCAATGACCCTTACCTCCGCAACGAGCTCACGGCTATCGGGGAGAAAGCTGTGCTGACCATTGAATTCGATGTCGGTGCCAATGCCACTTTTACCATCACGGCTACCGGAATCCTTCCCGTTCTCTCTCCGCAAACAAAAGAATACGACCTGGACAGTCCGGCTGATGCCCAAACCACCATCACCTGGGGCACTGCCAGCAACGTAACTTCCATCGTGGATAATGATAACTATACGCTAGTAAAGAACACCGACTACACTGTGACCTCTATCAATGCCGACAGGGCCACGCTGACCGTCCTCCATGACCCTTACATTGAAGGCAAGCATATTGATATCGGCGAGAGCTTGGTGCTGACCATCAGCTTCGATGTTGATGGCGATGCCACTTTTACCATCACGGCTATTGGAATTCAACCCAGCATCTTTCCGACAACAACCACCTATGACATCCTTGCCGGGGGTGATGTGACAACGATCACCACCTGGGGCACCGCCACATCGGTAGTCTCTATCGTGGATGATGATGAGTTCACTCTGGCGGAAGACATCGACTACACCGTGACTGATATCGACCTCGGGGTGTCCGCAACATTGACCATCCTGGGTGGCACGTACTTGACAGACAAGCTCACGAATTTCGGAGAAGATGTAGTGCTGACCATCGGCTTTGATGTCGGTGGAGATGCTACCTTGACCATCGATGTGCCTAAAATATGCTTCATCGCCACCGCAGCTTACGGCACGCCCATGGCCGAGGAAATACAAATTCTCCGTGAGTTCAGAGATGAATACCTGCTGACCAACCCGCTGGGACAAGCCCTGGTAGGCGTCTATTATAGAGTCAGCCCACCAATAGCTGAGTTTATAACTGAGCATCCCAGCCTGAAGCCAATAGTGAGGGCTGGGCTGTTGCCCGTTGTGGCCATGAGCACGGTAGCCGTCAACACTACTCCGGCCGAGAAGACGGCCATAGTAGGCTTGCTGGTGCTGGTTTCAGTGGCGCTGGCGGTATGGGCAATGAGGCGGCGAGGCAGAGGTCCAGAGTATACCTGAGGGTGAAAGGTCTAATTAAAGGGAAGAATAAAAAATCCTTTTAGAGATTTGAATTTCGATATTTGGATTTGTTTAGAGTTTAGAAATTAGGATTTAGAATTTAGCCGCAGGGATTGCTACGCTCCCGCCTGCCAAGCCTTGGCTCGCCTGCTGAAGTCATACGGCGAGCAGGCGGGCAGGTCACTCGCAATGACAAAAAGGCAGGGCTGTCTAAGCACCCTCCCTTCCTTCCTGGCTGCAAAACCTGATGACCTCAGCAAAATTGTTGATTCTCGTAAGGTTGGTGCTTTCCACAAAGCCGTCATAGGTGAGGTTAATCCAGGGCTTGCGATACAAGGCACTGAACTTCTCGGACATGGCAGCCACAATCCCACCGGGCATACAGCCATGGGGCATTACCGATATCACACCAGCAAACTCAGGATTCTCCATCCATTCGATTCCACTACCTATACTGAGAACTGCCTCGCTTCCGCATTTTGGGGAAAGCCAGCGGCTTGTCTGTGCCAGTAACTCTTTTGTTGAGGGCTCTCTCTCATCAACCAGGTCCTGGAAATGTTTGACTACCGTGTGCTCGTCATGCTCCCAGACACGCTTTATCACGTAGCTAATCAGCGCCTTCAGGAATTTGCGGTCCCTGATAGCATCCTCAACGTGCCGGTGGAAGATATATTTCATCCATTCCCCCATGGAAGAAACGACGACCTCCAGCCCAGCCTTTTCGCACTCCCTGACCAGGTCCTGGTTGCTAAATCTGTTGGAGCGCAGAAAGATTTCGCCATTAATGCCCACCAGCGGCTTGCGGGGCAGCTCCGGGTCAATGAGAGACCTGAAATCAGAAGTTGCCTGGCGCAGGATATCATCGAAACCTTCCTTCTTACGGACGCGACCGACAATTCTGCCGAGATATTCGTCAAACAGTTCGTCTGCCGAGCCTGGCCGCTTTTCATAAGGGCGAGTGCGCCAGAGCAACCTTTGGAGATAGTCAATAGCAACGCTGCCCTTCCAGGCGAGGCGGGCAAAACTAGGGCTAATGTCTGTATCCCGATACGCATTGTTCGACACAGTGGTCCGTATGGGAAGGTCAATGCCCACCTCCTTAAGTACCTTGATTTGTTCCAGGGCATATTTGCCAAAGCGGCAGGGACCGTACGCCCCGGCCATAACTGCCTCGACATTTTTCAAGTCGGTGCCATCTTCGTAACAGAACCTCAGAAAGTCGCCCAGGGTTACCCGATAGGGCAAACATTCCACGCCCGATGTTATCTTATCGGCATAAAATAGATTGCGTTCATTGGCCTCAGGAAGCACAACTGCTCTGAAGCCGCTGCCCTCTAGAAGCGCAGCTACAAGCTCAATGTGCGGCGCCATCCTGGGAATAATAAAGGTCTTCTTGGCATCAATGACGGGCGGAAATGCTCTCCGATAGATATCTTTGTGTGACACTTCACGTGGCTTAGTGGAACGTGCGAATCCCTGAATGGTGTCGACGAAGGCTTCGAGGCGGGTAACGATACCAGCCTCAGCGGCATGCTCGTCTATTTCCAACTGCCCCAGAGGCTTGCCCCCCATGATATCTTCTACAAGGTGGAGGATAAAGGAGTTCGGGCCGCATCCAAAGTTTGTCAGCGACAACCCATAAAGCTGCGGGTCTGAGACAGTTATAGCCGCGCCGGCTATATATTTGTTCTCATAGAACCAGTAAGGACGGTCGGAGTAATCCTTGGCATTCACCGACTCCAGTGGCAAAAAGTCCAGCGGTATGGGCACCACCCCAAGTTGAGCAAGCTTCTCCGCTATGCCCAGATTTGCCCCGGCATCCTGCGACATATAAGACCTGGCGAAGAGGACCACGCCCAACTGGTCGCTTTGGCGCAGTTGCCTCAATAGTTCCCTGCCCAGCACTGCCTGGTCAGCCTCGAACCTCCGCTGAGATTCCATGCCGGCCAGGGCTGCTTCCTTGCCTTTCTTTCTACTGAACCCCATCTTCACAGCGACATCCGCAAAGTTCTTTATCACATCGGCATCGCCCCGACTGAAATCAATTATGGGTATCAGTATCCGCTCTCCCAGGTTGACCGTCTGGCGTATTATGAACGGGGAGGCCTGAACTAAGGGACAGGAGTATTTCTGGTTCGCATCCCCATCTTTTCTACCCAGGCGAATGGCGCAGGGGTAAAGGATGTGGTCAACGTCCTTGAGCATTGCCGCATGCCCGTGGAGAAGCTTCATGGGAAAACAACTGTCGGTGTAGCTTAACTCGATGGCCTGCTCCATGATTGCGTTGTTGGTCTGGCTGGAAAGGACAACCCTGGCGTCGAGGGCATTAAGGAACCCGATAATTAGCGGAGCATAGTCATAGACCAGCAATGCCCTGGGAATGCCCACCGCAGGCCCTGTGCCGGAATCCTTCTTGTACTCTCGAAAGAGCAACTGTTCCCGCTTATCGAAGAAGGTCTCTCTCTTGGCATGGCTGGCTATGGCGTCGTACTTGTCGCACCTGCTGCCATAATAGCTAGGCTCTTCACCGGGCATCTCCATCCGGGTAATGGTGCAGTTGTTGTCGCACCCTTTGCACACGAATGTAGTAAGCTTACACTCTCTATCCACAACCTCCTGAAAGCCCTTGAATTTCGATTCCTCCGACTTTGTCGGAGCCATGGCCTCTTTTGCCAGGAGGGCTGCGCCTATAGCGCCGCTGACCTCTTTGTGCTCCGGCACGGTCAGTGTTTTACCTTCAAGCTGCTGATAGAAGGCAGAGACCACGGCCTTGTTGTAGAATACCGCTCCCGTGAGGATAACCTTGTCGCCCAGCTTTCTGTGCTCCACCACCTTGGAGAGATAGTTCTTGGCTATGGAGTTGGCCAGACTGGCCGTGATTATTTCCAGGGGCACGCCTTCCTGCTGTGCCGAGGCCACCGCCTGACCCATAAACGCAGCACATCTCGTCCCTAGCTCAATGGTATGGGGAGCAGCAAATGCCAAATCAGCAAACTCACCGTTGGTCACGGAAATGCCGAGCATCTCAGCCAGCTCGTCAATGAAGCTTCCCGTTCCCGCAGCACAGGCTTTGTTCATATGATAGTCCACGACAACACCGTTTCTCTTGATGACCAGCTTGGAGTCCTGTCCGCCGATCTCGATGATGTCTGCTTCAGGGTCCATCTCGGCGGCAGCTCTGGTCTGTGCCGTTATCTCATTCTTAATCAAGTCTGCCCCGATGAAGCCACCCACCAGATATCTACCCGAGCCGGTAACGCCAACGCCAGCTATCTTGACCTTGTCTGCGCCCTCCCGAAGCAAGTTCCTGAAGACCTGCCTGACAGCCTCAACCGGTCTTCCCGCAGTCATCAGGTAGTTTTTCCCCAGCAATCGTGTGCCCGATTCATCCATCATCACAGCCTTGGTGCTGGTGGAGCCAACATCGACCCCGAGGTAGCCAACACATTGTTCTTCTATCCTCTGACTGTCCTTACCGTCCTGAACGGCGACAATTTCCAGCCTGGGCATTTCAAAATGGCGCTGCCTGGCGTCCGTTCCTGTCAGCATAACGCCCTGGGAAGTTTTTCCTATTGAAAGTAATGCCGAACCCAGGGACTCCATGTGAAGGTAGTCTCCGGGAATGATTACCTCAACGGGATGCCCGTTCCTGGCAGAAATCATATCATTGAGGGATTTTGCCACGGCAGGATTGGCGGCAACGCCGCCCACAAAATAGACCGGCTCCTGGAAAGTGCCTTTCTTCAAAGAGGCGACCATCCGGGCCACGCTCTCGCAGAGTGCGTAGAGCATGGCGTCCAGCGGGGCACCCTTCTGCTGGAGGTGGATGAGGTCGGTCTTGGCAAAGACGCTGCACCGGGCGGCTATTCTGGGGGGAGTGCCTTTACATTTCAGGGCCAGGCTGGCGAAGTCCTCCATGCTGATGCCAATCCTGTATGCCTGTTGCTCCAGGAACCTTCCCGTGCCCGCAGCGCAGAGGGGATTGGATTCCACCTTCCACGGCTTTTTCAAGCCATCTTCCAGCTCTATCACCAGGGTACTCTGGCCGCCGATTTGTATGACAGTTTTAACGTCGGGGTAACGGTGAAGCAGTCCGGAGGCAATCGCCAGTGAGCTGCTGTATTCCGTCCAACCAAGCTCTTTGGGGATAACAGCCCTGCCGGAGCCGGATACGCCGGCAGCGACAATCTCTTCAAGATTGAATCTCTCGCCCAGCCTGGCGATAAGTAAACTGACTGCGGCCCTGGGGCTGGAGATTACCTTCTCGGTATCAAACTCAACAACCCCGCCGTTCTCGTCTATGAGCGCCAGCTTGGCGTTGACGGAGCCAATATCTACGCCCAGAAAATAACTCATTGCTCGGCTCTCCATTGTAGCAAAAAACGGACTTTCTTGCGAATTCCAGGGACACCATACTAATTAGGCCTACTACAAATTAGGTATTATGTCTCAAATGCCATTGAATACGCTGCCAGCGGGATTGCCACGCTTCTCCTTTTCACCCTCACCTTAATCCTCTCCCATCAAGGGAGAGGAAATTTTAGCTGCTCCCAGGCTCCAGAAGCTCGAAGCCGCTCTGCTTGTCCTGAACACGCACCACCTTTGTGCCGAGGATTTCGTAGAGGATGACTTCTCCGACAAGCCAGGTGGTGACGCCATGCCGCAGGCATCCGGTCATGGTCTGCCCTGCCCGCCCCAGTGCAGCATGGATGTGCAAAACCGGTTTGCCATCTTCACCGGGGGCGAGCACACCCACTCCCACCACCTCATGTGCTCCGTCAATGGGCAGGAGCATGGGCTCTGGCGGTCTTTCTTCCGAACGTCTCGGACCGACAACGACGTCGCCACCCCCTATTCCACCCACCAAGATAGCCTGTCCCACAGACACCCATTTCTCCTTTGCAAACCGCTCAATACATTCGGGCACAACATCCCCATCCTCCAGCCGTATCACGAAAACCCGGCCAACTCGTCCTTCACATGCTTTCATTGCGAACCTCCTTTGCGATTCCAGACACAATACTAATTAAGCCTACCATAAACGAGGTACTGTGTCTCTAGAATAGCCCCGCATACCCCCACCGAGATTGCCGCGCCTTCGGCACAGCACCCTCACCTTAATCCTCTCCCATCAAGGGAGAGGAGATTGCCTCACCCCGGCACATCAGCCCCATCCTTCGATAGACTCAGGACATGCTCTTAATCCTCTCCCGTCAAGGGAGAGGGATTGCCACGCTTCGCTCGCAATGACAGAAGCGGTTTAAGGGGGAGGAAATCGGGTTCGCAATGGCACATTCCTTCGTCATTGCGAGGGGCGAAGCCCCGAAGCAATCTCGGCGAGCTGAGATCCTTCGCTATGCTCAGGATGACAGGGTGGAGAATGGGATTGCCTCGCCTTTGGCACAGCACCCTCACCTTAATCCTCTCCAATCAAGGGAGAGGAGATTGCTTCGCTATGCCCAGGGCTTTCACTTACGGATTCAGGCAGGCAAGCTCGGTTACCAGGAGCTCGATAGCTAATTTATCGCTATATTTGCCAGTTTTGATGGCTAAGTCGGTTTCCAAAAGCTTATCGTAAACCCGTTTTACGCCCTCAAAATCATACAATTTGGCCTGGCTAAGCGTCTTATCTAAGCTATAGCTTGATTTCAGCCCCAACCTATCCTGAATCTGCAGGCGGGACAGTCCTGGTCCCAAATCTTTGGCTTGAGCTATTAAGCGGAATTGCCTGGTAATCATGACCAGGATATATATTGGTGCCATACCCTCATGATATAACCGATGAAGTATCCGTTGGGCTAACTCGGTTCGACCTTCGGCCACGGCATCCACCAGAGCAAAGATGCTAGCTTCCTGGACATGACTTACCAGTTGTCTAACATCATCTTCTCCGACAGGTCGCTCTCGACTATAAAGAAGCAGTTTCTGAATTTCACCATTCATCGCCCATAAGTCTCCGCCTATGAGCTCAGCGAGCAAATTCACGGCTTGGGGGGTGATATCGCCGCCCTCTGCCCTTACTCGTTGTTGTATCCAGGCCTTTAAATCCCTGCCTCGCAACAAGGGGAAAGTTCTTACTTCGGCTAATGGTGAAAGCTTCTTTAATAGAGGATTAGGGCCCTTCATCTCCCCATCAACTAACATCAGCACAGTCGTTTCTGGCATTTGCTTGATGTAAGAAGCCAGGCCTTCCCATTCCCCCAGCCCATTTCCAGATTTGCCTTTGCCAGACCGTGGTCTGCTTTGTTTTACCTCAAAGCGCCCTAATAAGCCATCAACTATAACCAGGCGATGTGAGGATAAAAAGGGAGCGGCACCACATTTATTTCTAAGTTCACTTAAAGTCAGATGTTGACCCTCTAAGCTAGTGGTGGTAGCCGCTAGCATTTCCCAATCGCCCAGGTCAGCTTTAATTTTCTCCACAGCTTGATTAAGGGAGAAATCGTCCCGACCATAAAGAATGTAGAGCATTTACCTGGTATTCTATCACAGCACTAACTTTTCCTGGCAGAAGCTCAAAAGAGGGCGCTTAGCAATGTCATTTTGAGGAGTCCAAATTCATTTGGACGACGAAGAATCTCTAGACGCCGTCCTGAGCCATGCGAAGGATTCTTCGCGGAGTTTACCCTGAGCGGAGTTAGATTCTTCGCCTTCGGCTCAGAATGACAAATGAATGTTATTAATCAATCGCTCAAAGCAAAATATGATAGGATATAATCATGAAGGTTGCCATTATCGGGATACCTGAGAGCGGCAAAACGACTATCTTTAATGCCCTAACCAAAGGCAGAGTTGAAGTTACCGCTTATTCCCCTACCATGGCTCCCAATACCGGCGTGGCTAAGGTGCCTGATTCCCGACTATCAGTGCTGGAAGGTATATTCCAGCCCAAAAAGACAGTTCCCGCAGAGGTGAGTTACACAGATATCGCCGGGTCCCTCAAGGGCTTCGGGACGGAAGGAGTAGGGGGAGAATTCTTGAGCTATCTAACTACTGCTGATGCCTTGCTCCAGGTAGTCCGGGCTTTTGAAGATGACAAGGTTCCCCATCCTGAAGGAAGCATAGAGCCGAAACGAGACATAGCTTCCTTAGATTTAGAACTCACTATTTCCGATTTAGCTATTATCGAGAGAAGGCTTGACAAACTGGAGACAAGTTTAAAAGGAGCTAAAGCAGCAGAGCGGGAGTCCTATTTAAAGGAGCAACTTCTGCTTCAAAAGGTTAAGGCGGAGTTAGAGAAGGATATACCAATAAGACTACAAGGCCTGGCTAAAGAAGATCTCAAAATGTTATCCAACTATCAATTTCTTACCGCCAAACCTATGCTGGTAGTTCTTAATATAGGAGAGGAGCAAATATCACAGGCTTCACAATTGGAAGGTGGGATAAGTTCCCTTTACCCCCAGTTTGCCGTGGTAGCTCTTTGCGGCAAGCTGGAGATGGAGCTAGCCCAGCTTAGCGACGCTGAAGCCAAGGAATTCCGTGAAGCTATGGGGCTGAGCAAACCGGCGCTTGACCGGGTTATCGACCTTTCCTACCGCCTTCTGGGATTGGTTTCTTTCTTTACCACAGTTTCCTCTGAGCTAAAGGCCTGGACTATCTCCGGCGGAACTCCAGCACCAAAAGCGGCAGGAAAGATTCACTCCGACATGGAAAGGGGATTTATCCGAGCTGAGGTTATCGGCTATAGCGATTTGGAAAGTTGCGGCAATCTAGCTGAGGCGCGAAAAAGAGGTCTGCTAAGGACAGAAGGCAAAAATTACATCATCCAGGATGGAGATGTAGTTACCTTCTTATTTAATGTCTAGGCACTTTTCATTCTTTTCAAGCTCCGAATTTTGACCTTAATCAATGAGAAGAGGGAGGAGCTGGAAACAATGAAACAAATAATTAAATAGAGTTGACCCTTTTTTTTGAGATGGAGATTATGACCAGTCAAACAAAAATTTCTATTGTCCAAGGGGATATCACCAGGCAAGCTACCGATGCCATCGTTAACGCTGCCAACTCCAGCCTAATGGGTGGCGGAGGGGTGGATGGGGCGATACACCGGGCCGGGGGACCAGCAATATTAGAGGAATGCAAGAAAATTGTTGCCCAGCAAGGAAGATTGCCCACAGGCAAAGCTGTAATCACCACGGGGGGAAATCTCAAATCACATTATGTGATACATACTGCTGGTCCCATCTGGCATGGTGGCAGTAGAAACGAAGCTGAGCTTTTGAGGAGTGCCTATTACGAGTGCCTGAAACTAGCTACCGAGACCAAATTGGCCAGCATTTCCTTTCCTTCCATAAGCACCGGAGCCTATGGCTATCCCGTGGATGAAGCGGCAAAAATAGCAGTAAGCACAGTTGTTTCGTTTCTTAAGGAGCAAGCGCCATCCCTTAAAGATGTCGTGTTCGTTCTCTTCGATTCCCGGACTTACCAAAGTTATCGCTCAGCTTTGCAAGTTTACCTCAACTGCTTAGAAGCGTAAGAAAACAAAACCTCAATCGACAGCCATTTGAGAAGGCGGGGACTTATCCCCCATCGATAAAGAGGCTTTTGTCCTTGCGAGCGAA
The DNA here is from genome assembly GCA_049678605.1 of Dehalococcoidia bacterium. Lineage (GTDB taxonomy): Bacteria > Chloroflexota > Dehalococcoidia > GIF9 > AB-539-J10 > RBG-13-51-36. The sequence goes on along the minus strand of JBAUEM010000014.1, from coordinate 26,384 downwards.
GCGCGGCAATCCCATGCCTCGCGATGACAGAAGAATGGGGTGTTGAGAAAAATAGAGTGGACCCCTTTTACCAACTTTTGAATGCGCGCCGACTTTCCCCTCCACTTTTCAGGATGTTCTCCATGGATTATAATATCAATAGAAGGGCAAGGAGGGAGCGATGCTTATAAAGAAGTTTTTAACACGAAAAGGATGGCGTGTAGTGGCACACTCTATGCTAGCAGCGGCTGGGATTGGTCTTCTTTATTTATTGTCCAAAATGGTCATAGGGGATATCCAGCAGGAGGATACGTTAAGCTGGTGGATTTTAGGCCTGGCGATCACCTCGTCGTTATGGTTAGTGGCACTTGGAAGTATGCTGGCAAAGGCCGAACTAACTGACTGGAAATAATATCGTAGCTGGACTAATGGCTCCTCTCGCCCTGGTAGCCCGCCCCGGTGTGGTGTCATTTCCTCGCGCAGTTTATGAGCAAGCAGTATCGTATCTACAGACGACCCGGACTATTCCAGTCCCGTGTGGCCGCAAAATGATATTGTCGGGGTTGCTTGGTGAAGGAAAGGATAATATCCGTGCCTAATGTAGCCATTGTGACTGATAGTGTTGCCGACCTGCCCCCTCAGGTAGCTGAGGAGTTCGGGATTACAGTGGTTCCGCTTGTTGTCCGCTTTGGCACGGACCTCTACCGCGATAGTCTCGACCTGAGTCCTGACCAGTTCTATGAAAAGCTACGGATCACCAAGGTTTTGCCTGCGACATCTGTGCCGCCACCAGCGGCTTTTGCCGATGCATACGATAAGCTTGCCGAAAAAACAAACGAGATCGTGGTTACCAGTGTAACTTCCAAGCTCAGTGCTACCTATCAGGTGGCGTTACAAGCCGTTGGGTTGATGAAGAAGCAATGTCGTGTAGAGGTCCTGGACTCGCAATGGGCGGTTATGGCACAGGGTTTCATAACAATCGCTGCTGCCAAAGCAGCCCAAAGTGGGGCTAGCCTTGATGAAGTACTGGATGTGGCCCGTCACACCATCGGGCGGGTAGATATGCGTGCTGCCTTTGATACCCTTGAATACCTGGAACGCGGCGGGCGCATCGGCAAAGCGCAAGCCTTTCTTGGTTCATTACTCAAGGTAAACCCTGTCATCGGCATTAAGGATGGTGAAGTGCATCCCTGTGCTCGGGAACGCTCCCGAGCTAAGGCGATAGACTACCTGTACAACTTTGCCGCAAGCTTTGGCAACGTTGAAGGGTTAGCTGTAGAGTATGCCACTGACTTGGATGAGGCCAACAGGTTGGTCCAGAGGTTTCACTCAAGGTATCCTCAAGTTCCTATTTACCTCTCGCGTACAAGCCCTGTTATCGGCACGCACACAGGGCCTGGTCTCATTATTGTTAGCGTGCTTGGAAACAGACAATCTGCCACCTAGCAGCGATAGAAAATGACGGAGAATACAGCGGATTTCCAGCGTAAGATGAAGTGACTCGCTTGACTAAAAATTCATTTCCCGGAGTCCGAGGATGCTGTGTCACCATGAATAGAGCATAAGGCATCCTTTGTGGTGAGGACATGCTACCAGGTATTCTAAGCATAATCATCGGGTATCTTTTAGGCTCCATTCCTACAGCCTACATTGTGTCTCGCATGAGGAAAGGCATAGATATTCGGAATGTCGGTTCAGGTAACATGGGTGCCGCTAATGTTATCCGCCAAATTGGTACTCATGAAGGCATTTTTGTCGGCCTCATTGATGTCGCGAAGGGGTCGGGTGCTATACTCATTGCACAGACTCTAAACATTTCGGAACTCTGGGTCTTTGGGACCGGTTTTGGTGTTCTAGTAGGGCATAATTTCCCTGTGTTCGCAGGTTTCAGGGGTGGCAGAGGTTCAGCCACCATTATAGGTATCTTTCTCGTACTAGCCCCCAGGGCAATACTTGTTACGCTGGCAATAATAGCTATTCCGTTCTTTACTACCCGTAAATTTACGTCGGCCATACTCATTGGATTTGCCCTGTTGCCTCTGTTTGTCTGGTTGTTTGAAGGCTCGCTGCCGCTAGTACGTTATGTACTGGCTATCGACCTTTTCATGCTGGTTCGAAATCTGTCCGGTATTAAACAAGTCCTGGCTAAAGGCATAATGAAAGACATAATATACGATAGGCATCAGAAGAAAGTAAAATGAGGTCATCAGTCGTGGGGTATCCGAGCTTTCATAAGTAGTTCCGACTGAACAATCGTCCATAGTGTGTATTCGACAATTTCAAACGTGATTATGCTCTCTCTGGCATAGCACAGTTATCTACAGACTCCTGATAAACAGCTCTTGGATAACAGGCTTTCTGTAACCTCAGGGGGCTGAAGCCTACGGAAATTGAAAAGACTTTTGGAGAAGCTGCTAGGGGCTAGACAACGTAGGCGATAGATGGTACTTTGTTATAGTCTAGAATAGGAGGTGGGAAAATGACTTATAAAAGGTACGATATCCTAACGGTGCTGGTGTGGGTGGTCCTGGGTGCTGCGCTGATAGTCCTCGGCGTTTTTCTAAGGAGGCCTGACTTCAGGGAAGCAATCTGGTGGGTGGTAATGGGCGTAGGAATAGCGCTGGCAGTCGTAGGAATTGTCAGCATCATCTTTACTTCGAGACAAACTGTTGGGATGCTTTGTCCTCATTGTGGTGGAAAAATAGTGCCACGGGTGAAATCAAGCACAAGCCAACTGTATCTTTCAAAAGGAGGGGAGGAAGAGGTATTGGATAAAGGTTGATAGCAGGATAACTGAGCTTTACTTATATAGAGTTAACTATCGTCAAATCAAGGCAGTACTGGATAGAGTCATGGAATGGGATTGTGGGCTTACGAGTTTATAGGGGGATTTTCAAAGGGTGGCAAACAAAACTTCCTCCCCAAGATTAGGTAAGACTTTAAAGGTGCCATACCTCGATGAGGCTTATACTAAGCGTGTCAAATCATTTAAGTAGCTAACCCAACAGGAGACCGTTGAATCATAGAAGTTCTAACCATATGAGGTACTAACTCCCTATGAGGGTCAACATGCTGGGTTCTCCTTTTCTCATTATAGGCCTGATACAGCTCGGCTAGACTTTAGGTCATTCAAACGGGCTAAGTCACATCGATGCGTAATTGTAAAATGTGGTAGAATACGCACGAAGGGAGGCAAACTAACGCAATGACGGTTGTTGAGATGATAGCCAGAAACGCCCGAATGTATCCCAGTGATATAGCCCTTATCGAGCTAAGACCGAGTCAGAAACTGAGAAATCAAATCACCTGGAAGGATTTTGACGAGAGAGTAAATAGAGTAGCTAATGCCCTGATAGAGAGGGGGGTTAGGAAGGGGGATAGAGTATTAGATTGGATGATGAATTCCATTAATTGGCTTGAGGGCTATTTTGGCATTATGCGGACTGGAGCCTGGCCGGTGCCCCTCAATTTCAGGTTTGGCATGAGAGACCTCAAATACTGCGCTGACATAGTTGAAGCTAAAGTGATGGTTTCAAGCCAGGAATTTACCGAAAAGGTAGAGGCTGCTCGCTCTCAGCTACCAACAATAGAGCATTACATCTTTGTGGGTCAGAACGTGCCTCCAGATATGGAAGGTTTTGAACATATACTAAGCAAAGCTTCGCCCAAACCTCCAGAAGTAGGGATAAGCGCTGAAAACGAAGCTGTGCTCTTCTTTACCGCCGGAACCACCGGACCACCCAAAGCAATACTTCTTACTCATAAAAACCTTGAGTGGGCTGCTGTAGGTCAAGTCTTCGAACATCAAACAAATCACAGCGATAATTTCCTGGTATGTGCCCCGTTGTATCACCTCTCCCAAGTGCACTGGCTGGGAAACCTGGTTGTAGGAGCTCGGGGAACGCTGTTAACCGAGGTTAACCCGAAAAACATGTTTGACGCCATATATAAGGAGAAGGTAACAAAACTGTTCCTGTTGGTGCCGTGGGCTCAGGACATCCTCGGGGCGCTGGATCGGGGAGAACTGAGAAAAGAGGACTATGATAACCTAAGCTCTTGCCGTCGTCTTCATATGGGGGCGCAGGCGATACCACCGAGCATACCTAAGCGCTGGAAGGAATATTTTCCTCATATGCTGTACGAGACGGATTTTGGCCTGAGTGAGTCCACCGGGCCGGGACCTGTTTGCCTAGGTTACGGAAATGAACATAAGATTGGGGCTATTGGCAAACCTGGCTTGAACTGGCAAACACGCATCGTAAATGATAAGGATGAGGACGTAGCTCAAGGTGAGGTTGGTGAGCTGCTCCTCAGGGGCAACGGGGTGATGAAAGGGTATTATAAGAACCCGGAAAAAACAGCCGAAGCTCTTAAAGGAGGCTGGTTACATACCGGCGATATGGCGAGAATGGATAGCGACGGCTTTATCTATCTTGTCGACAGGAAGAAGGATGTAGTCATTAGTGGTGGAGAAAACATTTTCCCCGTTGAGATAGAAGCAGTGCTTCAAGGTCACCTCAAGGTCCATGATGTTGCCGTAATTGGAGTTGCAGATGAGAGGCTAGGCGAAATAGTGGCAGCTATAATCGACCCTAAGCCTGGCATGACCCTGACCGAGGAGGAGATAAAGGAGTTCTATCAAGCCCATTTACCCAAGTATAAGTGGCCAAGGCGAATCATATTCGATAAGGTGCCACGAAATCCCACTGGCAAGATCGAAAAACCAAAGTTGAGGGAGAAATATACTGGTAAGCGGGAAGCCTTTTGAATCGGGTATGATTTCCACCTTGGAGGAGGCAAATGGCTATTGAGACGGCAAGTCAATAGGCAGAGATAGGTTGTTTGTCAGTTGTTTGAAGGCTCGCTGGCGCTAGTACATTATGTATTAGCTATCGACTTTTTCATGCTGGTTCGAAATCTGTCCGGTATTAAACAAGTCCTGGTCAAAGGCGTAATGAAAGATATGATATGCGATAGGCATCATTGATTTGACAAAAACTGAGGTTGGGGTGCATCATTTTAGCAGGGTCGATTTGTCCGAAAACGACTGAAGCATTACAAAATGTCAGCTGTATGACGAGTCGCTTATTTTTTGATCGCTTTGCTAGTCTAGTTCCGGTAGAATGGACTTTATCAAAGGCAATGAAGTAGTCCTCCTCCTTTATTGTGCAGTTCCTAAACTGGTTGTTTAAAAGGAGGAGGTCAAACTATGAGTATAAGAGAAGGGCTCCTGAAACTGGTAGGGTCAGAGAAGTTCACTGATGCCCCCGAAGTCCTGAAGGAATATTCTACCGACTTCAGCCTGGCAACGCCGGGAATGCCCAACTACGTTGTAAAACCCCAAAAAACTGAAGATGTCCAAAAGGTCATCAGGTTCGCAAATGAGCACTCAATACCCGTGGTGCCTATAAGCTCCCGCGCCCATTTTTACGGCGCTACTATTCCCAAACAAGGTGGTATCGTTCTGGACCTAACCGGAATGAACAAGATATTCGAAATCGATGAGCTTAACAGAAGAGTTAGAATAGAAGTTGGAGTAACCTGGGAACAACTCACGAGCGAACTAGGGAAAAAGGGCTTCAGAATGATAATGCCGCTCTTACCACATCCCTTGCGCTCCGTGGTTACCGACTATCTCGAAAGAGAAGTGCCTACCAACACGGTATATGATTACGGTGAGCCCCTCCAAGGCATGGAGGTGGTCTGGCCCACTGGAGAAATCTTCCGGACGGGCTCGGCCAGTGTAACCGGCTACCCCGATTCGCCATCCAAGGGGGCTAACCCCTCCGGGCCGGGCTTGGATTTCTACCGCTTTCTCCAGGGTGCCCAAGGGACGATGGGGGTGGTAACCTGGGCTAACCTGAAAATTGAATACCGGCCCCGGATGGACAGGATTCTGCTGGCTCCGGTTCCCGATCTCGACTATACCATCGAGTTCCTCTACAGGGTGCTGAGGCTCAGAATAGGCCAGGAGTGTCTCCTCCTGAATAATACTAACCTAGCAGCAATAATGGCTGAGGATTGGCCCCAGGATTTTGTAAAATTAAGGGCATCGTTACCCGCCTGGACTCTCATTCTGGTAACAAGCGGCATGGCGAGGCGCCCGCCGGAGAAGCTCCAATATGAAAAAGAAGTGCTGGATAAGGTTATCAACAATGAATTCCCCGAAATTTCCCTTGCTGATGGTCTACCGGGATTTCCTGGCTTAGGCAAGAAGCTCTTACCCATGCTTCGCAAACCCTGGCCCAGGGAAGTAACCTACTGGAAGAACCGCTACAAAGGGGCTTGTCAAAGCCTTTTCTTTATCGCCAAGCCCACCTGGGCTTCCAAATTCATCAGTAAGGTTGAGGAAATAGCTGCCAGACTTGGTTACCCGATAGGCGACATCGGAGGCTATCTACAGCCCATAGAGCACAATCGAGCTTGTCATCTGGAATTTGAATTCTTCTATGACCCAACCAGTCAATCGGAGGTGGAAAGGGTCCGAAGTTTATACCGTGAAGCCGCCAAGGTTTTGCTAAACGAAGGGGCTCTTTTTACCAGACCTTATGGGGAATTGGCGAAACTGGTATACCAGAGAGCAGCGGGATATGCCACGGCACTAAGAAGGGTGAAGAGGGTCTTTGACCCTCAGAATGTTATGAATCCGGGAAATTTATGCTTCTAAATTAAATTTGAATTAACTGGGTCCCCGCGAGAATCGCAGGATTGGCATGGGTTAGTTTACGGAGGTTAAATGCCTGAAGAGAAAGTCAGCCTGGATGTAACACAAATAGAAAACTTTGTCTTCGATATGAGCAGGTGCGTCAAATGTAAAGGGTGTACCTGGGTTGACCATATATACATGCCGGGTGTGAAGTACAGCACAAGATGCCCCAGTGCCACGAGGTATTTGTTTGATTCCTATGGTGCGTATGGAAAAATGAGAATCGGGCTGGCATTGGTTGAAGGCCGGCTAGATTACTCGGAGGAACTCTTAAAGATACTCTACGCCTGCACCCTGTGTGGGGCGTGTGATGTTGGCTGTAAGCGAAACCTCGACCTGGAAATAGAGCTTACACTGGAGGCACTCAGAATAAAGGCGGTAAAAGATGGCCAGGGCCCCATGCCCGAACACAAAAAGACCGCCCAGAAAATAATGAAGAATCACAATTTCTTTGGCTCTCCTCACGAAAATCGAAAGAAATGGCTTACCGAAGAAATAAAGCCTTCTCCTAAAGCCGATGTGCTCTACTTTGTTGGCTGCTCTGCCTCTTATAGTCATCCCGAGATAGCCCAGGCCACGGCGAAGATACTAAATGCCTCCGGGACTCCGTTCATGCTGCTACCCGATGAGTGGTGCTGCGGCAATATGCTCTATTCCGTGGGCATGATTGATGAAGCACGGGAATTGGCTCAGCGTAATATCGAGGCTGTTAAGAAAACCGGAGCCAAGACCCTTCTGACCAGTTGTGCTGAGGGCTATCGAATGTGGAAAGTTGATTATCCCAAGATACTAAATATGTCAACCGCCGACCTGGGGTTCAGGGTGGTACACGTCACAGAGTTTGTAGCCGAATCGATCCAAAAAGGTGCCCTGAAGCTTGCCAGACGGATTGATTTGCGCCTGACCTATCACGACCCGTGCAGCTTGGGTCGGCTCAGTGAACCGTGGGTACCGTGGCAAGGAGAACGCGGATTATGGGGAGTGGTGAATCCTCCGCTAGAGCGAAGGCGCGGTACCAACGGAGTTTACCAGCAGCCAAGGGATATTTTGAACTCCGTCCCCGGTGTCAAGCTGGTGGAAATGCCGCGGATGAGAGAAAATGCCTTTTGTTGCGGAGCCGGCCGAGGAACTAAAGAAGCATTCCCGGAATTTGCTTCCTGGGCCGCAGAGCAAAGGTTAGCAGAGGCCAAAGAGGTAGGCGCTGAAGCCATCGTTTCAGCCTGTCCTCGGTGCAAGGATAGTTTCACCCAAGCCATCGGTAAGAATGGAGCAAACTTGAAGGTTTTTGATATCTCGGAGGTTGTCCTGGCTTCCCTTAGAGTATAGGTTCAAGGAGAAAAAATGGCTATATCCCAGGAAGCGTATAAGGTATTGGAGTCCATCGTCGGCTCGGAGTATATTTCGGCTCACCCGGCAATTTGTGAAGGTTATCGGGCTGGACCCGCGGGATATGAATGTGGCCTGGGCTATGAGAGGGTGATGACCAGAGTGCCAGGCTGTGTTATCATGCCCCGAACCACAGAGGAGGTTCAAAAGATTGTCAGGGTCTGCAACCGCCATAGAATTCCCTTTGTCCCCTACAGCACCGGATGGTATGGTGCCCGCTCTCATCCCCATGTTTCCGACGCTCTAATTATAGACCTGAAGAGGATGAACGACTTCGAACTTGATGACAAGCATCTTTATGCTGTTGTTGGCCCCGGCGTTATTTACTCGCAACTCCAAGAAGAGGCCATGAAAAGAGGACTATATGTTGTTATCGGTGGGGGTGGTTCGCAAGCGTCGGCTATTGCCAACATGATAGGTGACGGGTGGTCACCACTCAGCTACCGCGTCGGTCTACCTCACCGACGGATACTGGGAACGGAACTCGTTTTGCCTGACGGCGAACTGGTCAGGCTGGGTTCACTGGCGTTGCAGGATGACCCTTTCTGGGGCGAGGGGCCGGGACCAGACCTCAGGGGACTACTGCGAGGTTATACCGGGCACAGAGGCTCCCTGGGAATTGTGACCAAGATGGCCATAAAGCTTCTGCCATTCCAACCCGAAAGGCTTGAGCCAAGCGGCATCTCACCAAATACCAGCCTGCAGCTTCCCATCAATAGAGTAAGGTGGCTCAATTTTACTATGCCCAGTAGAGATGCCCTGAAAAAAGCCATGTATGAGATGGCCAAAGCCGAGATAGGAGCCGGAGTCACCAAGGTGCCTCTATTCTGGCGGGTGATTGCCAGAGCAAGGTCGAAGGAGGAGTTCTGGAAACTCTGGTCAAAGGAGAACGAGGAGACCATCACTAAATTTCATGTCCTCCGCGTATTGCTCATAGGCTTTGCTTCCGAGGAGCAGCTTAAATACGAGGAGCGAGTATTGACGGATATAATAGCCGAGCTCGGGGGGGAAGCGCGACCAACCCGTCCCACGGATGAATCCTGGTTCAAGAATGCCGACTCAGCGGGAATGTGGCTGATGTGCGGCGGATATGTCTCCGTGGATTATGTCATAGAAACAATTGAGCATGCCATTGCCCAGGGAGAAAACTTTGCCGAGCTGAAGAGAAATTTCACGCCTCCGCTTATGCCTGACTACGGTGACACCGGTTGGTTCCAAAGCTTTGAGCTCGGTCATCAGGGCTACTCTGAGTTCCTTATCTACTGGGACCCCCACGAAAATACCAATAAGGTTGACCACTTTTATCTGGAAACAGCCAAGGAAAACATAAGAAGAGGCTTTTACACCGCCCTCTTGGGTCCCCACCAGCCCCTGTACTTGACGGGACCAGCTTACGGACCAAATTACCACAAATGGCTGTTAAAAGTGAAGGGGGAATTTGACCCACAGTTTGTCTGTCACCCGCCAGTTCCTTTAGCGCATGACGAATTTGTGAAACGGGCGGAATGGATGAAGCCGCTAAAGGACTGGGAAAGTCCCGAAATTTGAAACCAAGCCAACAAGGGGTGAGACAACGCAGGCGATAGATGCTACTTTATTTATAGTCTAAGACAGGAGGTGGGAAAATGACTTATAAAAGGTACGATATCCTAACGGTGCTGGTGTGGGTGGTCCTGGGTGCTGCGCTGATAGTCCTCGGCCTTTTTCTAAGGAGGCCTGACTTCAGGGAAGCAATTTGGTGGGTGGTAATGGGCGTAGGAATAGCGCTGGCGGTCGTAGGAATTGTCAGCATCATCTTTACTTCGAGACAAACTGTTGGGGTGCTTTGTCCTCATTGTGGTGGGAAAATAGTGCCACGGGTGAAATCAAGCACAAGCCAGCTGTATCTTTCAAAAGGAGAGGAGATAGTGGTGGGTTCCGCCGAGGAAGAGGCAAAAAGTCCGGAGAATTGAGGGGCACAGAAGGCGAAGACCTGATAATGACATCAGGGTGAGCAGTTACTTTTCAGGTGGAATTAGTAAAAGATGTCGGGAACGGCAAGGAAGTAATTTGTGCGGGCAAGTCAGTAGGCAGAGATAGGTTGTTTGTCAGTGATGATTCTTTTGCTTGCAGCTAACTGTTGGCGAATATGCTTGGGGATAGTGAACATGGCTTGATGGGTAAGGCCATCGTAGGATTTTAGTTTTTTTGATATTCTTGTTGAAATTCTGATGTCAATTTCCTCGGGAGTCAGTTCAGGGGGGTCAAGGCTTTGGGAAGCCGCAACAAAGCCCCATAAGCCCAGAAAGGAAGGTACATGGACCTGGTAGGGACGGGCTATCGGGAAAATCTTTCTTAAGGTACTGGCAATAGCGATGAAATTATCTAAGTTCTTCCATTCCGCAGATTCAGCCTGCACTGACATAATGCCATCAGGCCCTAGTTTTTGTTTGACTATTTGGTAGAATTCCTGAGTGTATAGCAAGCGTGCCGGCCCTTGCTCTAAGGGGTCAGCCAAGTCAATGATGATAACATCGAATTTGTCGCTACTTTCATCCAGGTATTTTCTGGCGTCGACGAAATGAAGCTCTGCCCGGGGGTCATCGAAGGCATTCTGGTGCCAGGAGGGCAAGAAGCGGCGACAAAGGCTTACAACCTCTTCATCAATATCCACCATGACAGCCTTTTTTACCGTCTTATGCGCCAGGACTTCCCTTAAGGTCGCACCCTCACCTCCCCCAGCAATGAATACCCTCTGCGGCTGGGGATGGGTAAGCATAGCTGGGTGTACCAGAGCCTCATGGTAAATAAACTCGTCCGCCTCGCTGGATTGAATCTTGCCATCGAGGACGAGACAGATACCGAAGCTGCCCGTGTTGACAATATCTATGGATTGAAACTTACTTCGTCCTGAATATATTCTCTTCTTGATACTATGCAGCATAGTAAGGTCAGGACTTATATAGTCAGAAAACCATCTATGTTTATCAGGGTCGTTATCTTTCATTTTGCACACCCGACCTGGCTATCCTCCATAATCCCCCTGCGAAGCTCGATTAAGGAGTGGCTTTGGGCCCCCAGCCTCTCTGTTATCAACCTGGCAGCCTTTCCCGGGTCTACATCATCCCCACAGGTGAAAACGTCTACAGCAGCGTACCCGTATTCCGGCCAGGTATGAATGGCAATATGTGACTCAGCGATATTGACCACTCCGCTCACTCCGTAAGGGGAGAAATGATAAAAGGACTCGCCCACTACGGTAGCTCCACTTTGAATGGCAGCTTCGTTAAGACAATCTTTGAGAAAATCTAAGTCATCCAGCACCTCCTTATTGCATATTTTTAGTTCCAGTAGCAGATGTCTTGCAAGCGCGTTCAAATCATCTTCCCTCCTTTAGAATTTTAGATTTGTGATGGAGCCCTTTGGGCAACAGGGCAAATTTTATACAATATCCATCGTTTTAGCAATACTCCAAGAGTTTCTGCTAAAATAAACGAAGGCAAGAACTATGTCTGCAAGGGAACAATTGGTTTCTGTGTGCACTACCAGGTACATGGAGGCGCAAATAATCAAGGGACGGCTGGAGAGCGAAGGTATACCAGTTCTCTTAAGCTACGAGAGCGCTGGTCTGGTTTACGGGGTTACAGTTGATGGGTTAGGTGAGGTGAAAATAATGGTGCCCAAAGCTCTGGCAAAGGAAGCCAAGGAGATTTTGGGAGCAGGTGAATTTGCCAAAGGTGAAGAGGGAGGGGGTAATTAAATAAGTTCCATCGATTTTGCCCGAAGGGCAGTTTTGGTACTTAAATTTGGGGCATTAGACTTACAGCTTAGAGTTGTATTTTTGGCTTTTGATTTCTGATGAGTTCAAGATTAGAACGCATAACTGAACAGCGGCTGGATAGCCTGAGCAGAATTCGGGCGCGCGGCATAGACCCTTATCCCCATTCCTATCATCCCAGCCACACTGTTCGAGAAGCGATAACTCTTTTTGAGCAGCAAGGAGAGAACTCTCAGGACATATCACTGGCTGGCCGTATTATGTCCAAGCGTTCTATGGGTAAGATGTCCTTTCTTGATATCCGCGATAGCTCGGGGAAGATACAGCTTTCTTTGCGCTATGACCTTCTGGGCCGGGAGAGATACGAATTTCTTCAGGATATTGATATTGGTGACATTATCGGGGCAGGGGGGAAGCTCTTCCGGACAAAAGCCGGAGAGCTCACTCTGGAGGTATCCGATTTCGCTATGCTCTGTAAATCCCTTCGCCCGCTGCCAGAGAAGTGGCATGGGCTAGCTGACGTAGAAAAACGCTATCGGCAGAGATATCTCGACCTTATTTCCAACGAAGAGAGTAAAAGCATTTTTATTTTGCGCAGCAAGATTATCACTGCCATAAGAAGTTTTCTCGATAAGCAGGGGTTTATGGAGGTAGAAACTCCTGTGCTTCAGCCCCATGCCGGCGGAGCATTAGCACGCCCTTTTGTCACCCATCACCATGCTCTTGATGAAGACCTCTATCTGCGAATTGCCCTGGAGCTCCACCTCAAGAGACTGGTGGTAGGCGGCTTTGACAAAGTTTACGAGATTGGGCATGCCTTTCGCAATGAAGGCATTTCTGTTAGACATAACCCGGAATTCACCTTGCTTGAGTGCTATCAAGCTTATAGCGATTACAATGACATGATGAGATTGGTTGAGGAGATGCTCGTTCATATAGCTCAGGAGGTTCTGGGTGATACCAAGCTTGCTTGCAACGGCAAAAGCATTGACCTTGGTCTCCCGTGGCAAAGACTTTACCTCCGTGAGGCAATAAAAGAACATTGCGGCATCGATTTTGAAGATTATCCTGATGCTGCTTCACTGAGGACGCGGATGACAGAGATGGGAATGGAGGTTGATCCAGGTAAAGGTAGAGGCAGGCTGATAGACGAATTGATTTCCACCTTTGTCGAGCCAAACCTTATTCAGCCGACTTTCCTTCTGGATTACCCCGTGGAAATGTCACCCCTGGCCAAGAGGAAGAGGGGTGATGACCGGTTAGTGGAGAGATTCGAGGGCTTTGTGGCTGGCATGGAGGTTGCCAATGCCTTCACCGAGCTTAATGACCCCCTGGAGCAAAGGGAAAGGTTTCGCCAGCAGCTAAAAGAACAGGTTGTCGATGAGGAGGTGGAAATCGCCGATGAAGATTTTCTTCAGGCTTTGGAGTATGGGATGCCACCTACCGGTGGTCTGGGTATGGGCATTGACCGCCTGGTGATGCTATTTACAAATCAGCAATCTATTCGAGAAGTGATACTTTTCCCCCATCTGAAGACAAAAGAGTAAAAATACAAAATGCAGGCCAAAGTATGACAAATCCCAAGCACAAAATTCGAAATCCTAAACAATACAGAAATCTAAAAATCAAAGGTCAAAAATCAAAATGACAACTCAAAACGCAAAACTTTTTAACTTTTGCTCTGTCATTTTGCATTTTTATTTTTGCATTTTGAAAGAACTTGTTTAGAGTTTAGAAACTAGGATTTAGAGCTTACACATGCTTGATATTAAGCTTATTCGTGAAAACCCTGAACTTGTTCGCCAGGCTCTGGAGAAAAGAGACGATAGCTTTGCTCTCGATAGCATCCTTGAGATTGACGGCCGTTATCGCAGCTTGCTCCGTCAAACCGAAGAACTCCGTGCCAAACATAACGAGGCAAGCAAACAACTGAGCAAAAGCAAGGAAAAACCACCTCAGTTCATCGCCCAGATGCGTCAATTGGGAGAGCAAGTATCTTCCTTGCAGCAGCAGACCAAAGAAGCTAAGGCTAACCTTGATTCCTTGCTACTGGAGTTACCCAACATCCCCCACTCCAGTGTGCCCTTAGGGAGAGGCGAGGGTGATAACGTGGTAGTGCGTACCTGGGGCAAACCAAGGGAGTTATCCTTCAAGCCCCTGCCTCACTGGGAGTTGGGGGAAAAATTGGGCATAATAGATTTTCATCGGGGAGTGAAGCTCTCAGGGACCAGGTTTTATGTTCTCAAAGGTCTGGGGGCACGCCTCCAACGAGCGCTTATCTCATTTATGCTCGATGTTCATGTAAACGAGCATGGCTATAAAGAAATCTATCCTCCTTTTATGGTAAAGCGAGAGTGTATGGTCGGCTCAGGAAATTTACCCAAGTTCGGCGATAATTTATATCACGACGAAGAAGATGACTTCTGGTTTATACCCACGGCGGAGGTACCGTTAACTAACCTTCACCGTGATGAAATATTAAGTGCCGGTAGCTTGCCCCTTCATTATGTTGCCTATACTCCTTGCTTCCGTCGAGAGAAGATGGCTGCCGGCACAGACACCAGGGGCATTAAGCGGGGGCACCAATTTGATAAGGTGGAGCTCTACAAGGTTACCGACCCGGAGAGTTCTGACGAAGCACTGGAGAAATTGGTAGCTGATGCTGAGGACATATGTCGGAAGCTGGACATACCTCACCGCGTGGTGCAATTATGTACCGGAGACCTCGGCTTCGCCGCCTGCAAAACATATGATATTGAAATGTGGGCTCCTGGCTGTGATGAATGGCTCGAGGTCAGTTCTTGCAGCAATTGCGGTGACTTTCAGGCGAGGCGAGCAAATATCCGCTATCGCCCTGAGCCTGGCGCCAAATCACAGTTTGTTCACACGCTTAATGGCTCAGGATTGGCTCTACCACGAGTCCTTATCGCTGTGCTGGAAAACTACCAGCAAGCTGATGGTACAGTACTAATTCCTGAAGTATTAGAGCCTTACTTGAGAGCAACATAAGCGCCGCAAATTATATGTCCTAATCCTGAGCTACGCGAAGGATTCTTCGCCAGCGGCTCAGAATGACAGCAAGGTTAATAATAGCTAGCAAAGAAACGGGGAGTCCTGCTCGACGGCATTTTCGATGAGCTCGATGCGCTTGGTCTTGCCTTTGTCATCGAGTTCTATGGCTACGACGTCTATACGCCATAAAGGGGGGAGGTTCTGGTGAGTATTGGTATAGGTAAGGGCTAAGGCAACGAGCTTTTTCTTTTTGGCTTGTGTTATCGATTCCTCAGGTGTGCCGAAATCCAAACTGCTCTTGGTGCGGACCTCGACAAAGACAAGATAGTCCTTCTGCTGGGCAATGATATCAATTTCTCCACGAGGGCAACGAAAACCCGTCTCGCGAATACGGTAGCCTCGCTTTTTGAGGAATTTCCGGGCTGTTTTCTCCCCCAGCTTACCAACTTCTTGACGATTCATCACTTGATCCTTCAGGGAGTTTACCCTGAACGGAGTTAGATTCTTCGCCTCGCTCAGAATGACAAGGGGCGAAGGGCTCAGGATGAGCGGAAGCCAAAGAGCCAGAGCTTTGGCTTGTGATTATGTCCCTGACAGGGGCAAAGTATAGACGGTGGATTGGCGAAGGCCCGAGTTTCTGCAGACAGGATATGTGCCTTCCTGTTCCATAGCCTTTATGCTGAGCAAATCCATAGCCAGGATAAATTTGGTCAAACTCTTGCATCATATGGTCTCTGGTGACCTTGGCTATGATAGAAGCACAAGCAATGGAGAGACACAGTTTGTCGCCTCTGGTTATTCCTCTTTGAGGGATGGGACATTGAGACAAAGTTACTCTATCAATAAGTAGGAAGTTCGGTTGTTTGGGCAGTTTTTCCACCGCCTGCATCATAGCCAGCTTGGTGGCCTTGAGGATGTTAATGGAGTCAATCACTTGAGAAGGAACGATGCCAATGCCCACAGCCACAGCCTCCTTGTTAATCAAGTCGAAGAGGGATTCACGCTTCTTGTAGTTTAATTCCTTGCTATCCCGGACCAGCCCAAACCATGGCAAATTGGCTGGGTGAGGCAGGATAACAGCGCTCGCCACTACAGGGCCGGCGAGAGCCCCCCGCCCAACTTCATCGATGCCAGCGATAAGCTCATAGCCCTGCGATTTAAGCTTATCTTCCTCATCAAGGTTTGGAAACTGAGACAAAGTTCTTCCTTTCATAACTCCCCCGCCTGCCAAAGAATTTGTTCGGCGGGCAGGCCTAACCCCTCTTATCTTAAGAGGGGGATTTATGTTTCCGTATTTATAGGCTCAAGCTCCGATTCCATCGGAGTCAATAATCCCGCCCCCCAGTACCTCGTCCATATTATAAAACACAATGGCCTGCCCAGGCGTTACCGCCTTTTGTGGCTGAGTAAAATGGACATCCACGGAGTCATTCCTCACAAAGAGAATAGCTTCTGCCTCTTTTGACTTGTAGCGTATCTTGGCCTTGGCTGTAATAGGCTCCCGCGGCGCCTTGCCTGATATCCAGTTCAGCTTTTGAGCGGCAAGCTTTTGGCTGTAGAGCTCTTTCTCATGACCAACCACAATTCTATTGCTTTCAGGCTCTATCCTTATGACGTAGATTGGCTTATCAGAGGCTAATCCCAGGCCATGCCTCTGCCCGATGGTATAAAAAGCTATTCCCCGGTGCTGACCTAATTTTCTTCCCCGGGTATCTACAACATCGCCAGGCAGAGTGGAAAATCTCTGGCTGAGGAAAGTGGCATAGTTCTTCTGGGAGATAAAGCAAATATCCTGGCTGGAGTTGGTTGCTGTGAGCAATCTCGCCTGCTTTGCCATCTGTTTAACCTCGTCTCTGCTATACTCACCTAAAGGAAACAGGATATGCCCGAGCTTTTCCTGGGTTAGCGTATAAAGAAAATAAGATTGGTCGCTACCGGTGTCTGCTGATTTAAGCAAGCGATAGCCACCACTGGAATGCTCTACCCTGGCATAATGGCCTGTAGCCAGATAGTCAGCGCCCAGGGAGAGTGCTTTGTCGAGGAGGAGGCCAAACTTTATGTACTGGTTGCAGGCAACGCAGGGATTGGGAGTCCGTCCCTGCTGGTATTCCTGGCAGAAATAGTCAACTACACAGAACTCAAATTCCTTTTGCAGGTCAACCTGATGGTAGGGAATGTCTAAAATGCGGCAGATAGTCCCCGCCCGATGTGCTTGGTAGTCACAGCGCGGAGAATCCCAAAGGCGCATGTGTATGCCCATTACTTCATAGGCGGCTTCTTTGAGCAACAAAGCAGCTGCGGAGGAATCCACCCCCCCACTCAATGCTACAGCGACTTTTCCTTTGGGCATAGGTGCTGCATAAGTATATCGCACAAAATGAAGGGCGGCGAGATTGCTTCGTCGCTTACGCTCCTCGCAATGACGGGTGGGAGGGCAATAACTGGCTCACCCTGTCCCAGATAATCTCAGTAATTTTCCCTTTAGGTAGAGAGGCATCTATCACCAGCCAGCGGTCGGGCTCGGCGGCGGCCATCTTGAGGTAACCCTCCCTCACCCGCCGGTGGAACGATAAATCCTCCAGCTCAAAGCGGTCTTTTAAACTTCGCTTTCGCGCTAATCCCTGCTCAGGCGAAATATCCAAAAAGATGACCAGGCCTGGCTTGAGGCCTTGTGTTGCCACATTATTGACCATCTCTATGGCAGTAAAATCGAGTCCCCGCCCATAGCCCTGATAGACCAGTGTGGAGTGAGTGAAGCGGTCGCAGATGACTACTTTACCTTCTTCTAAAGCAGGACGAATTAGCTCAGCTACCAACTGGGCACGGGAAGCAGCAAAGAGCAATAGCTCAGCCTGGGGCGAAATAAAGGAGCCCCTTCTCCTCTTAAGCGCTTTTCTTAATTCGTTACCCAGAGCCGTGCCTCCAGGTTCATGAGTTAATACCACAGGGATATTTTGCTGCTCAAGCTTCTTCAGCAAGAGCCTGGATTGGGTGCTTTTGCCACAGCCTTCGCCACCCTCAAAGGTGATGAACAGTCCCAAGGATTACCTCGACTTCCTTTTGCCGCCAGGTTCCATGCTCCGGTTACCAGAGTTGAAACCGCGGCGTCCAGCTAAGAGACGCTGTAGATGATGAACATAGGTATATTGAGTGTCACGGGGATAGAGGGCGTCCAGGCATTGCTTCATTTGAGCGGCATTATTGCTTTTAAGGACATAGATTGGTATACCCAGTGCTTCGGCATCCCGTATCTTCTGCGGCTTGCGGCGGTAATAACTTCGTGTAGTGAGGAAAATGTCAGTTTGCTTAAGGTCGGAGGCGATTTTCAGCTCTTTTCGCCTTTCCCTGGCAATTTGTTCCAATCGAGACCGGTTAGCGCCAAAGAGGTAAAATCGCAGCGTTTTTTCCGGCTGCTCCTCTTCCTTGCTTTCCCATATAAGAGGGGAGGTTATCGCCTCCCTCTTTACCTCACCATCTTCATCCATCCAGCGCACTTCGGCCTTGGGGGGTTGCCCATGCAAGAGAGCATCAACAGCCTCGGTCACGTCAGAATGTACGGTTACCTTGTAATAATCTACAATTTCCACCACCACACCAAAGGTGGGCGGAGCCTTGCGCTCCAGAATAGATTTTTGCGTGTGCCGTCGCCTGGCTTCTTCATCTCCCAAGGTAACCGTCTGAATGCCGCCGATAAGGTCAGACAAGGTAGGATTCATTATCAAGTTTTCCAGAGTGTTACCATGTGCCGTGCCCACCAACTGCACTCCGCGCTCAGCGATAGTTCGAGCTGCTTGAGCTTCAAGTTCAGTGCCTATTTCGTCGATAATGATGACCTCAGGCATGTGATTTTCCACTGCTTCAATCATTACCGCATGTTGTTCAGCGGGAGCAGCTACTTGCATTCGCCGGGCATGCCCGATGGCAGGATGAGGAATGTCTCCATCCCCGGCAATTTCATTGGAGGTGTCAATTACGATAACGCGTTTTTTGAAGTCATCAGCCAGCACTCGAGCCACCTCCCGCAGCATAGTGGTTTTGCCTATACCGGGCCGTCCTAGAAGCAGAACATTTTTGCCCGATTCAATGAGGTCTTGAATCATCCTTACGGTGCCGAACACAGCTCTGCCTACACGGCAGGTCAAGCCAATTATGTAGCCATTTCTATTGCGTATGGCTGAGATGCGGTGAAGGGTGTGGTTGATGCCGGCGCGATTATCCCCGGTGAACTCACCAATGCGTGATACTACATAATCAATATCAGACTGGCTCACCTCTTTAGAATTGAGGACTAATTCTCTATGGGGAAAGCGGGCTTCGGGGAGACGCCCTAAATCTAAGATTACCTCCAACAGCTCGCTATGGTCGGGCTGCTGGTAGAGCGGCTCACGGACATGGAGTGGCAAGATATCAAGTAGCGCATCTAGATCGTCAGTAACTACCCTTCGCATCCTGTGACAATACCTTTTTTCACCTTACCAACCCCGGGGGGACAGCAATTCTTGCTGGGGTATAGCTTTTATGTCCAGACCGGGCATGGCAGTTCCCAAACCTTTAGATACCTCAGCGAGGATAGCAGGGTCCTGGTAGTGAGTGGTAGCTTTAACGATAGCTTGCGCTCTGGTTGCGGGGTCGCTGGACTTAAAAATTCCCGAGCCCACAAACACTCCCTCAGCCCCTAGTTGCATCATCAAAGCAGCATCGGCGGGTGTAGCTATACCACCGGCGGCAAAGTTCACAACAGGTAACTTCCCTGTTTTATGCACCTCCATTACCAGCTCCAGAGAAGCACCAAGGACTTTCGCCTCAGCTACTAATTCCTCCTCAGGTAAAGCCTGAACTCTGCGAATCCCATCCTGGACTGCCCGCATGTGCCTTACAGCTTCAACGATGTTACCTGTTCCAGCTTCGCCTTTAGTCCTAATCATCGCCGCCCCTTCAGAAATACGACGTAATGCTTCGCCCAAGTCCCGGCAGCCACAGACAAAAGGAACCTTAAAATCATGCTTCCAAACATGATGGCTTTCATCGGCGGGAGTAAGCACTTCAGACTCGTCGATAAAATCAATGCCCAATGCTTCCAGCACCTGAGCCTCAACAAAATGACCGATGCGGCATTTAGCCATTACCGGGATGCTGACCGCTCCCATTATGGCCGTAATTATAGTGGGGTCAGCCATGCGAGCCACTCCGCCGTCGGCGCGGATATCTGCTGGCACTCGTTCCAGTGCCATAACAGCGCAGGCACCGGCTTCCTCGGCAATTTTAGCCTGCTCCGGAGTGACCACGTCCATAATCACCCCGCCCTTCAGCGTCTGGGCAAGTCCTGTCTTAACTTTCCAGGTACCCTTTTCCATCAATTTCCATTATAACGCTGTGCCAGTTAAATCACAAATGCCACATGAAAGCGTCCGGTAATGTCATTCCGAGGAGGCCAAATGAATTTGGACACGGAAGGTTATTAACCAGTGTTAGACCGTTTTTGTGATTTCTCCAGAATTTCAGCGCACCCGGTGAAGAAGTCAGTCAATTTAGTAATAGAGAGTGAGCCCATCAAATCTGGAAATGTTATCATTAGACTCTGCACTGTGATTATGGTGATTTGCAGAAATGGTGACACAAAAGTCATCGCGAGGCGACAAAGCGTAGTGGCTGAGTAAAGAGGGGAAGGCCCAGTTCAGCGTCCTTTGGTCTAAGCAGCTCTTCTTCTACGCACGAAGAAAATCACCAGTCCCACCGCCACCACCGCAACTATTATCCAGGGCCACCACGGCATCCGGACAGTTGTAGCTTCCCACATGTTTGTCTCTGCTGCCTTAGCGGTGGCTGTAAAGCCGGGATAAATTGAGGATACCTCCACCATTACCCCGGTCAATTTATCCCAGTAGTAAGTAACCTGGGTTTCATTCTGCGAAAAGCTTGCATAGACTACTGTTCTGTCTGCTCCCGCATAAGCTTTTATAGCTTCGTCTTCTATTGATACATTGCCATGCCCAGCTATGTAAACGGAGTCTCCTGTTGTCAGGTTGGCGGAAATAACAATGCCTGCGAGCATAGGGACTTCGATGTTAGACACAACATCTACAGGCGCGGTGTCGCTTTGTTCGGTTCCGTCAGATATGTGCTGCGTAAACCGCACAGTAGCTATTGTGCCTTCAACGGTTAGAAACTCCAACTTCAACCACTCTGGATACGTCTGACCAGCAGGCCAACCACTAAACGTATACTTAAGCTTTATCCAGTCGCCAGCCTTAATGCCCACATCGCCAGCCTCAACACCCACAAAGTTAGCCGTGATGGAGTAGTCATCCTCCATGGTGATGGTAGTCGCAGCGGCATTGACATCGGCAATGGTGCCCACATCACCGGTCCACCTGTCAAATCGGTAGCCAGCATCTGGGGTCGCCTCCAGGTCGACTACCATTCCTGCGGTATAGTTAAACATGCCTTCTCCAGGCGTGGTGACCGAACCAAATTCCGTGCTGTTGATAGAGAGGTCGTACTGAACCGACGGTACCTCCTCAAAGTCGGCTCTGTCATCTGCCTCCGCCAGGTCAGAGCAGATAAGGTCAAAAACGATGTTTTCTTCAGTGAAATAGACCGTCTGTCCTGACGCCTTGACGTAGTACCTGACCGCCTCGTCCACCTGCCCCCGGTTCTCAATAAACAGAAGAGGCAGTTTGCCGTAAGCCTCCAGTATACTGCTCTCCCTTGTCGATAAATCCATGGTGTCTGTGCTGCTTTCCCCGGCTAGCAGGCCGACTGCCGGGAAAGCCATCATCAATGCTACCAACAGAATTGCCGACGCGAAGATTTTCTTTTGCCACATAGCTCCCCTCCTTATCTAATAGTCTAGTTTCCGCAGGATGTTGTTACATACGGTATCACTCCCCCCACGTACCGTCAAGCATTTTTTCGAGATTTTTTCAAGAGTTTCGACGGATTGGCAAGAAGCCACTAAATCAGGCAATAGGGTCTGAGTGCCGGCTCCCATACCAACCCACAACAGCAAGCTGACAAACTGATAGCTTGAACAATATTGCCTGCTACAAGGGCTAATGACAAGCCGATGATTATAACGGCTATTTATGGGACTGGACCCTGGCTTGCACTTCTTTGCTACGGGCTCTTCTTTGTTTCCTCGATTTCCCTTTCTACCTCCTTGAGTTCTTCCTCCAGGTCTTTCTTGTACTCCTCGAGCATGTCCAGATACTCCTTTTTGTGAGGGAAGGGCTTGAATCCCTGGAAGTAGAAAGCGAAGGGAGGGAGGCCAAAGTAGAACCTCCGGGATCTCCTACTCCACATCTCTATTTCACCTCCTGAACTAACCCCAAAAAGTCTTGCGACTTTTTGGGGACCCGAATATAAACTAACGTTAAATTTAAGCACGGTTCCCAAGAAAATAGCAAGATTTCGTTGGGATGATTTAAATTGGCCGTTGCCTTGGTATGCCAGGACGACGGGGATATTTACTTGGTGTCGGGTATATTTTATCAATAATTACCAAATAACGCGCATCATCAAATTCGTCCAACTCTATTTTCTTTATCTGGTCTAATTTGCCTCCCAGGGCAGCAATGGCTTTTTTCGCCCTGTTTATCTCCCGGTCGACTTCCCCTTTCTTTTGAGCGATAAATCTTCCCCCAATCTGGCAAAAGGGCAGAGTTAGTTCCACCAAGGTAGGCAGCAAGGCTACAGCACGGGAGAGAACCAGGGCAAATTGCTCACGATAGAGTGGTAAATGAGCCGCTTCCTCAGCTCTACTATTCAGCACTTCCACATTTTCCAGCTCCAGTTTGCGGATGATGTGATGAAGGAAAGCTGTCTTTTTTGTTGTGGGTTCAATGAGCACCAGCCTGGGCTGAGGGAAAAGAATTTTGAGCGGTATGCCGGGGAAGCCGGCACCTGTGCCTATGTCTATAATATTGAAATCTGGTCTTTCCACCTCTTCCTCAGGCAAAGCTAGAGTGATGGTCAGGGAATCAAGGAAATGCTTTACCTGTACCGAGGAGTAATCTGTTATGGCTGTGAGGTTAATTTTTTTATTCCATTCAATTAGCTCCTGGTAGTAAAGCTCAAATTGCTTTACCTGCCTGGCATTTAACTCTATACCCAGCTTACTTGCTCCCTCAATAAGTTTTTTCATCGCGAGCCATGCTTAAAATTCGAATGACGTTCAGCAACCCGTTCGCCCGAGCCTGTCGAAGGGCAACTTAATTTTATCATGACCGCCGCTCATAGTTCCGCTCACCACGAGTGGTTAATACACAATCTCCAACATCCTGTTTGACAAAATAATAAGAAAAATCATATAATATTAGAATAGTAGGATATATCATACGATACTAAGTTGGGCGCCAAGTTCATTCTAGGAGGGAAAATGGAAGACAAGGACATGCAGGTAGTCGGTAAGTGTTTTGGCTCAACGGTTGTTGGCCCACGAGGGCAGATAGTTATACCCGTGGAAGCCAGAAAGGAATTGGATATGGATGTTGGTACCAGGCTGTTAACTTTTAAGCTACCTCAGGGAAGGGGTCTGGTCTTCGTTAAAGTGGAGGCAGTCGAGGAGTTCATCAATATTATGGGTCAACATGTGAATGAGTTTACTAAGTTAGTAAGGGAAATTAGAACTGAAAATTTAGAAACCGAGGCCAATCGAGATTAACAGTCCTGCGGCTAAACTTTTAGGCATCTTGGCTCTGCGTTGAAGCAAATATTTGCTGTGTTACAACAGGCGAATTTTTGAAAAATGAAAAGAGGCGAAGGAAAATGAAAAAAAAGATAGCACTAATAATAACAATCTGCGTGGTTGTTATTGGTATAGTACTGGGTATCGTACTTACTAGAGGCGCCAGCCCCGAAGATACACCGAAAACTGTTGAGGTTACTCGAGGCGATATAGTGAAAACCGTTTTGGCGGATGGCAGTTTAGAAATGCCTAACAAAGCATATTTATCATTTGGTGCCACGGGTACAGTGGAAGAGGTGCTGGTTGACGAAGGGAATAACGTGACAGAAGGCCAGGTATTAGCCAGGCTCGATGCACCGTCTTTGGAATCAAGTGTAGAGATGGCTGAGTTGCAGGTCGAAATAGCGGAGGAACAAGTCAAAGCTGCTCGAGCACAATATGAAATCGCCGAGATTAACCTGGATGATTATGATTCTACCTCCATTGTGTCCGAGGAGGTACTTGAGGAGAGGGTAGATGCAGCCAAAGCGAGCTGGGAAATAGCAAAGCTGAACTTGAAAATAGCAAAACTCAACTTGGAATCGGCAGAGCTTAACCTGGAAAAGGCGGTAATAGTGGCTCCCTTTGATGGCGTGGTTGCTGACATTACCATAACTGAAGGAAAAGAAATCTCGACAGCAACATTAGCCACTCCGGCAATATCCCTGGTTGACACCAGTGATATAGAGATGCGCGGCTTCATTGATGAAATAGATATCGCCATAGTGCAGCTAGGCCAGGAAGCGAATATCATATTAGATGCCCTGCCTGACGAAGAAGTAGAGGGTAGAGTGGCTTTTATCTCCCCGGCAGGCACAATTCGAGCTGGGGTGGTATCTTACGACACCACCATAACTTTGGAAAATCCCGTCGAAGAGCTCAGGGACGGCATGAGTGCCACTGCTGAAATTATTATCGAGCGCCGTGATGATGTATTGTTTATACCGAACAGAGCTATCCGGGGGACCTTGGAAAACCCAATGGTTGTAGTGCTCGTAGACGGGCAGCAGGAAGAACGAGAAATTACCTTGGGGCTAACCGACGGGATAAACACTGAAGTTTTGTCGGGATTGCAGGAGGGAGAAAAGGTGATATTACCCACTTCTGAGGAGCGACCAGACGGCTTCTTCATGATGTAGCCAATGCTTGAACTTGAAAACATAACCAAAGTGTATAAAGCGGGACAGACCGAAGTTCCTGCTCTGCGGGGGATTAGCTGCCGCATTGAGTCAGGGGAGATGGTATCTATCATAGGGCCTTCAGGCTCGGGGAAATCTACCCTGATGAATATCATCGGCTGCCTTGACAAGCCGACTTCAGGACAATACCGTCTGGATGGGACCGAAGTAAGTGAGCTTAACGATAATCAATTAGCCGAGATAAGAAATAAAAAGATAGGTTTTGTCTTCCAAAGCTTCCACTTGTTGTCCAGGACCACGGCTTTAGCCAATGTGGAACTGCCACTTATTTACAGCGGCGCCAGCAACCGACGGCAAAGAGCATTACAGGTCCTGGAGTCCGTGGGACTAGCTCATCGGGTCACTCACAGACCAAGCGAGCTAGCTGGAGGGGAACAACAACGGGTGGCTATCGCTCGAGCCTTAGTAAATAATCCCTCTCTTATTTTAGCTGATGAACCCACAGGCAACCTTGACACCCAGACTAGCCAGGAAATCATGCTGATTTTTAAGCAGTTGAATGAACAGGGCATGACCATCGTTTTGGTTACTCATGAACCAGATATTGCCGCTTATACCCAGCGCACCATTAAAATTCGCGATGGCCAGATTGAAGGAAGTGTTCTTTGAGGGTCAGGGTGACACTTGAATTTCAAATAGAGGCATCGGAATGAAACTCTTGGATTGTTTCTCTACAGCGCTGCGGGCTTTGATTGGTAACAAGCTAAGGTCAGCTTTGACCATGCTGGGTATCCTGATTGGCGTGGCTGCAGTTATTTCTGTGCTATCTCTGGGAAGTGCACAGGCGGCTATAGTAGAGGAGTCTTTTGCCACCCTGGGGTCTAACCTGATATACGTCACACCTCCAGAACTCGGCATGAGTGGAGTCGGAGCTCAGACAACGCTGACTTTGGAAGACGCGCAGGCAATTGCCCAAAATGCCCCTTCTGTAAAAGATGTGGCGCCAATGGCGCAGACTTACGCTCAGGTTGTAGCTGGTGGAGAGAGCCTTAGCAACACAATTATTGCCGGGGTGACTCCACAAGCCGAATGGGTGGACAACTATGCCGTGGCACAGGGCAGCTTCATAACCGACTTCGATTATGGAGCGAGGTCAAGGGTAGCCGTCCTGGGGAGCGAAGTAGCCAAGACCCTTTTTGGTGAGATGGACCCTACTGGCCAGAGCTTGAGGATTGGTGGGCGTCAATTCCAGGTCAGCGGTGTACTGGAAAGCCGGGGGATGGGATTTGGAGTTGAAGACATGAGGGTCTATATTCCTTTATCCACCTTCTATACCACTTTGGCAACCTCACAGGTGGGCAGCCGCGGAAGCAGTGTTAACATGATCAGCGTCCAGATAGAGAGCGGCGACGAACTGGAGTCTGCCGAGCAGGAGATCACTGCTATTTTGCGGGACACCCACGGCATCAGGGAGGGAGAAGACGATGACTTCAGAGTTCTCAACGTGGCGTCTGTGGCAGACCAGGTCACCCAGGTGCTGGGAATACTCCAGCTCGTCCTTGCCGGCATAGCTGGTATATCCTTGCTTGTCGGCGGCATCGGGATTATGAATATCATGCTGGTCTCGGTGACCGAGCGTATCAGGGAAATCGGTCTGCGCAAGGCGGTAGGAGCCAAGCG
>JBAUEM010000013.1:0-71004 GCA_049678605.1 Dehalococcoidia bacterium | reverse complement strand
GATAATACCGGGATACTTGCCAGACACTTGTATCCTGGCATTGAGCAATAAACATTCATAGCACAGCTATTATAACGTCCTTTCATGACCCATGTATGTGTCACCCATCTGTCTGAACTAGATCAGGAGTTTTTCCACACAAAGAACATCATTCTGTAAAATGGTCACCATAAACCTTATATTTCCATCAGCTTGTTCATAATCTCATCACGCTTTCTCTTAGTCATACGTGCTAGCTTTGCTAATATACCCGGATACATCTGCTCAGGATAATCGCCGTATTTACGTTTGAAGCGCTTTGACCAAGATACCCAGCCTTTGAACACCCAATCAGCACTCATAATATACTTCCGTACACGATACGACTGCATATTTACATAATTGCCAATATACCTAGCAGCAGCAGCAACATCTTCAACAGCTTCAATATAAGGCTTAATACTTCTATGTACATCTATCCACATATCCTCTAGCTCACGCTGAGGCATAAATTTACCCTTACAAATAACGTGTATGTGCTCACGCAACGGCTCTTTTTCATCGTATGCAACTACACCGAAATACTCTAAATCTACGAACCTACGCCTTGCACGCTTCACTAGCTTCCTAAACGATTTAAGAATATCTATACCTAAAACGATGGACTCATCACTACTGTTAAGCGTCAGAAATCTCAGCCCATCAGCTGCCTCAGCATCCGTAAACAACCTATGCCAAAACCTAGCTCTTCTTCTCTCCTCATTTGTCTTAAACATCAACTACTCCTCGCCTCAAATACCAACGGCAACATATGCCTATAAGAAGGACAGAAGTTAATATATATACAGATAAATAAGACCTTGCCCCTAAGAGGCGCGAGCTTTCGCTCGCCGCCAACCGCCTTGAGCTAAAAGCTATCGCCTTTCTCAATTATTCACCTCCTTCACTCCAAATCGGTAAAAATGGATGCACTTTAAAAACACTCCTATCAATCTCCTCCTGCTTACGCTTACCGTAAATTGCTAACATGCCAAACCCTCCTTTCAAAGTAGCATCAGACCACCGCATAAACCTCAGGAGATTAATTAAGCTAATATCCGTGTATAAAAGTTCCGTAGCTAAAGCACGCCTTATCGCGTGCCAACCGTAATTCTCCCTAGGCAAATTGATATCCAGCTTTTCAATGATTCTCCGAAAGACGAAGCTCATATATCTCACTCCAGTCCTCTCATAGCCCGCTAAATAAGGCTTTATCTCACCGGGGACCACATGAGTGGTCACCGGACCACCTTTAACCGTGTCTACGGTCACCTTACCATCAATTCTGCCTAAACCACTTAGTTCCTCACGTCGCAAACCATAGGTAGTTGATAGCGCCAAATAAGCCACCTCCCTGGCAGACAGCACTTCTTTACCTCTCCTAATCATCTGACAAACTTCATCATGGCTAAACATTGGCCGTCTCACATCACCATCCCTCACCTTTGGCATCGCCAACCGGGGAAAAGTCCATCCCTGTATCTGAGCCAATAACTTTAGAGGCCACACCATCACATCTATTGAGCTCTGCCTATACCCTTGCTCACGCAAGTAGCACAAATACCTTATGACATCATCCCTGGCATATTTGCTCTTAGTTCCACAGCACACCTCAAACTTCGTAGTCAAACGTCGCCAACGTCTAGCAGTCTCAATATCCTTGCCTCTTGCCATCAAGTCCATATATACCTTTTCAGCTAATCTCCCCATCTTTTAGACCTCCTGCTTGACTTTCACCCAAGCATTGCTTTAGAATCTCTCCTTAATTTGCCAACTAAACATGTACATCACGTTCTAAAGTAGAAAAGCTATATTTTGTTGACTCTTTATCCATGTTGACTTAAAATATAGTTTCGGGCATACTGCCCACATAGCTCAGTTGGTAGAGCACGTTCTTGGTAAGAACGGGGTCACCAGTTCGAATCTGGTTGTGGGCTTTGAGATAAAAGGAGGTTAAAATGGCTAAGAAAGTTTATGAGCGTGTCAAAGAACATATCAATGTGGGCACTATAGGACATGTTGACCATGGGAAAACCACACTAACTGCAGCCATGACCCAGGTATTATCTAAAGCAGGCACTACACAATTCCGGGCCTTTGATTCCATAGATAATGCTCCTGAGGAAAAAGCTCGTGGTCTAACAATTGCCATTTCCCATATCGAGTATGAGACTGAGAAACGCCATTATTGCCATGTTGACTGTCCCGGGCATGCTGACTATATCAAGAACATGATAACTGGAGCTGCTCAGATGGATGGAGCTATTTTGGTGGTCGCTGCCGATGACGGTCCTATGCCACAGACCAGGGAACACATCCTTCTTGCCCGGCAGGTGGAAGTTCCCCGCATAATGGTGGCTCTCAATAAGGTAGATCTGGTAGATGACCCAGAGTTGTTAGATTTGGTAGAGATGGAGGTTAGAGACTTGCTTAAAAAGTATAACTTCCCTGGTGATGAAATCCCCGTTGTGCGAGTAAGTGCTCTTAAGTCTCTGGAATGTGGCTGTGGAAAAAGAGAGTGCCCCTGGTGTGGACCAATATGGAAGTTGGTGGATGCTATAGATGATTATATTCCGCTACCACAGAGGGAAAGGGATAAACCTTTCCTGATGCCAGTAGAAGATGTGTTCAGTATCAAAGGACGGGGGACTGTGCCCACAGGCAGGATAGAACGAGGGGTGATCAAAGCCGGTAACGAAATAGAGATAGTAGGATTAAAAGAGACGAAGAAGATAGTGGTGGTTAGCTTAGAGATGTTCCATAAGACCATGAATGAGGCAGAATCCGGCGATGCTGTTGGACTGCTATTGCGAGGCATAGATCGAGATGAAATAGAGCGGGGTCAGGTTCTAGCAGCGCCAGGCACGGTCAAGCCTCATACCGAAGCTGAGGTTGAAGTATATATTTTGACCAAGGAGGAAGGCGGCAGGCACACACCTTTCTTCAATGGTTATAAGCCCCAGTTTTTTATCAGAACTCTGGACGTTACAGGCGAAATAAGTCTTCCTGAGGGTGTGGAGATGGCAATGCCCGGTGACAGCCTGGCTCACATGAAGATTAAGACCATTTACCCCGTAGCTATGGAGGAGGGATTACGATTTGCTATCAGGGAGGGTGGCAGGACAGTCGGTGCTGGCGTGATTAGCAAGGTTATCTCATAACTGTGGTTCACTAAAAATTTTGCGGGTCTTTAGACAAATTTGGCTAAGAAAAAAGGCGATTTACGCGTAATTATCCACCTAGCTTGCAGTCAATGTCTGCGGAGAACATATACTACGACAAAGAACAACAAGAATGATCCGCAACGGCTGGAGTTGAGTAAGTATTGTCCTCATTGTCGTAGCTACACTGTTCATCGAGAAACAAAGTAACTTATGACAACTTATGCTAAGAAAGCGAGTACTAAGTCCGCTCCGGCTAAAAAATCGAGGTTCAGTTTCTTTGCCGAGGTAGTAGCTGAACTGCGAAAAGCACACTGGCCAACAAGGCAGGAAGCCTTAAGGTTGAGTATTTTAGTGCTCGTTGTGTGTGCTATTGTGGGAGGCATTTTAGGTGCTTTAGATTTGGCCTTTACAAGATTGTTTTTGCTTCTAGGTGGTTAGTAGTCAATGATTAATGGAGAATGGTACCTATTATACGTCTCTTCGGGTCACGAGGAGCAGGCCAGGAGGAATTTAGAACAGCGTATCAAATATATGGATGTAGGTGACAAGATATTTGATGTGGTGATACCCACAGCTAAAGAGATTGAAATCAAAGCTGGAAAGCGTCGTACGATAAGTAAAAAGGCTTTCCCAGGCTATATCATGGTAAATATGAAATTAGACGAGCATAGCGGGGATATAGTACGCAACACCCCTGGTGTCGCTGGCTTTGTTAGCGCTGGTACCAAACCTGTTCCTTTACCTACACAAGAGGCGGACGCCATCCTGCGACGCATGGAGGAAGCTCCTACCGATGTTAAAATGACTTTTAAGGAAGGAGATAGTGTACGTGTAACGAGTGGGCCTTTTATTGACTTCATCGGCAAAGTGGACCAAGTTAACTTGAGCAAAGGTAAGGCAGTAGTTTTACTATCGCTCTTCGGCCGGGAAACGCCCGCGGAATTAGACCTCTTAGGGGTAGAAAAGATATAACGCCTGAGTAGGAGCCCAGAACGCAATGAAAGGGAGAATCAGTAATGGCAAAGAAGGTTAAAGCGGTCATTAAGTTGCAGATACCTGCGGGTAAAGCTACTCCAGCACCACCTGTGGGGCCTGCCTTAGGGCAGCGTGGTATTAATATCATGGCTTTTTGTAAGGACTATAATGAGCGAACTGCTTCCCAAGAAGGTTTCATCATTCCTGCTGAGATAACTGTATATGAGGATCGCTCCTTTAGCTTTGTGACCAAGATGCCACCTGTTTCTGATCTATTACGGCGCGCTTTAGGAGTGGAAAAGGGTAGCGGTAATTCTGGAAGCGAGAAAATAGGCAAGATAAGTAAAGATACAGTTTATGAGATCGCGCGGAATAAAATGAAGGACCTCAATACGACTGATATTGATAAGGCAGCAAGCATTGTTGCTGGCACGGCTCGGAGCATGGGAGTTGAGGTAGAATAAATTTAGGTTCTTAAAAGGTCGCAGGATTTTGGGGGTGTAAGTTAAGTGGCAAAACATGGTAAAAAATACCAGGAAGCTAGTAAACTTGTAGATAAATCGAAGACCTATTCCCCTGAAGAAGCAATCGAGTTAGCTAAGAAGGCTTCCTACGCCAAATTTGATGAGACCGTTGAGCTCCATTTGAAGATGGGAGTCGATCCCCGCAGTGCTGACCAACAAGTGCGTGGTGTAATTCTACTGCCTAATGGACTGGGGAAAAAGACACGAGTGCTCGTCTTTACCCAAGGTGAGGGGATAAAGTTGGCGGAGGAAACAGGTGCTGACTATGCTGGCGCAGACGAGCTTATTAAACAAATTGAAGGTGGCTGGCTTGAGTTTGATGTATCTATTGCCACCCCTGATATGATGCCCAAAGTAGCCAAGCTCGGTCGTATTTTAGGACGGCGAGGTTTGATGCCCAATCCCAAGTCTGGCACCGTAGTACCACCTCAGGATCTAGCTCGAGTTGTGAATGAAGCTCGTAAAGGTAGAACTGAATTTCGTTTGGATAGAACAGCTATTATCCATTTGCCTATTGGCAAAATCAGTTTCGATAAAGACAAGCTCTTGGAGAACCTGGCAGCAGCGGTCGAGGCTATTGTTAAAGCAAAGCCCAGTGGGGCTAAAGGGCAATATATCAGAAGCGCGTTCCTGTCTACCAGCATGGGGTCAGGATTTAAACTGGATATTGCATCTGTACTTGCTGTGGCAAGTCTTTTGAGCCGATAATTCAACCAGAGGCTGCAGTGCCCTCATATGTAACAAACCTGTTGCGGTGCGCGCCTATATTGGAAACGTAGGAGTACGCCATTGGTGGTCGTCTGCAATAGTTAGTTGGTTCCACCAAATTCTGGGGACACCATACCTATTTCTTGACCTTAGGTTATAAAAATCGTATTATCTGTGTATGGCAAGGATTGCACGAGTAATAGCAGCGGGATACCCTCATCATATAACACAGAGGGGAAACCGGAGGCAGCAGACATTTTTCAGAGACGGAGACTATAAGGTATATATAAATCTGATGTCAGAATGGTGCAAGAAGTGCAAAGTAGAGGTATGGGCCTATTGTCTTATGCCTAACCACATTCACATTATTGCAGTCCCTGAAACAGAAGAAGGATTAAGGAATGCCATAGGAGAAGCCCATCGTCGGTATACGAGGCATATAAACTTTCGTGAAGGGTGGCGGGGTCATTTATGGCAAGGGAGATTTGGGTCGTATCCGATGGATGAGAGTTATCTATTGACCGCGGTAAGGTATATAGAATTAAACCCTGTGCGTGCCAGACTTGTGAAAGAGCCTTTTGAATATCCATGGAGCAGTGCTCATGCGCACATGACAGGAGAAGATGACAATCTTGCGAAGGTTTCTCCATTACTTGCACTAGTGCATGATTGGAGAGAATTTCTCTCATTGGCAGTATCAGAAAGGGAGATGGAGGAACTGCGAAGGCATGAACGTACTGGAAGACCGTTAGGAACTGATAGGTTTGTAGAAAAACTTGAAGATGAACTTGGTCGAGTTCTGAGGATACAAAAGCCTGGGAGAAAGAAAGGAGAGCACAAGAAATGAGTATGGTGTCCCCAGAAAAAATGAAAGTGGCTAAAGTGGGCGAAATGAAAGACCTGGACAGGCGTGCTACGGAAGAATTTGGCATCTCGGAAGACCTTTTGATGGAGAACGCCGGGCAGGCAGTGTACTTCGTCATGTTGCAGGAATTCGGAATAAAGGACAATAAATTCGTTATCTTCTGTGGTGGTGGTAACAATGGTGGAGACGGGTTGGTTGTGGCCAGGAAGATTCACTCCAATGGTGGGGAGGCAAAGGTCTTTCTTCTAGACGATGAAACCAAATTTCGAGGGGCGGCAAAAAAGAACTTTGAAATAGTATCTCGAATGCCAATAGAGATGTCTAAGGTCGGCTCAATCGACTCCGTAAGAGCTGAACTTCTTGATTCTGATGCCATCGTGGATGCCATATTTGGCACAGGTCTTGTCCGAAAGGTCAGCGGGATATACAAAGATGTAATTCAACTGATAAACGAGAGCCAAAGGACAGTATTTAGCGTTGACATTCCTTCAGGCATAAATGGCGATACCGGGGAGGTGATGGGCGTGGCAGTAGAGGCAGATTATACCGTGACATTAGGGCTTCCTAAGCTGGGGAACATGTTTTATCCCGGGTATGAACACTGCGGAAAGCTGTATGTTTCGCACATATCTTTCCCACCTGCCCTCTATAATTCCCACGCTATAAAGGTAGCAATCAATAATCCCGTAGAGCTTCCGGAAAGAGCCAGAGATACCCATAAGGGCAGCTATGGAAAGGCTCTCTTTATTGCCGGCTCCTCCAGTTATCTTGGTGCGCCATACTTCTCCGCTCTATCTTTCCTCAAAGCCGGAGGCGGGCTTTCCTACCTGGCAACACCAAAATCCATCTCACCATTCCTGGCAAGCAAGGGAAGTGAGGTTGTCTTTCTTCCTCAAAAAGAGACGCCTTCAGGAAGCATATCACTGGAAAACAAGGATGAGCTCTTAGAATTTCCCCAAATGGTGGATATGGTGGTTCTGGGCCCCGGCCTTTCTTTAGCCAGAGAGACACAAGAGCTGGTGCGGAAGCTAACTCCCAAAATCGACAAGCCTCTGCTCATAGATGGCGATGGAATTACTGCCATCGCTGAAGACTTGGGGAAAATAAAAAAAAGGGAAGCACCAACGATACTTACGCCCCATCTGGGCGAGATGTCCAGAATTACCAAAATGGAGATAAGCGAGATAAATAAAAACAAGATAGGTGTTTTGCAACGCACGGCAAGTGAACTCAATGCCATAATTATCTTAAAGGGAGCCCATTCCCTCATAGGCTATCCCGACGAAACTGTTTTCATCAACGTAAGCGGCAACTCGGGCATGGCCACGGCTGGGAGCGGCGATGTCCTGACGGGAACTATTGCGGCCATGTTCGGTCTGGGATTACCACCTGAGGATGCGGTAAGGATGGGCGTGTTTATCCATGGATTTTCCGGCGATGTTGCTGCTGTAGATAAAGGTGAGGACGGGATAACGGCACAGGATATACTGGACTATCTTCCCGAAACGATGAAGCTTTACAGGGAAAATTTCGCCGAAATCTCGGAAAATCTTTATGAAAGCATCTTCGTGGTATGAAGGAGTATCAGAGCTTTAGTGTGCACTGTGGGTTAACAGGAAACTTTTTCCAAAATTCCCCCTCTTAATCTTAAGAGGGGGAAAGGGGAGTTATGAAGCAGAGAGGTATGGCCTAAAGGCAGCTTGATGTTTGCTGCGTAAGGAAAAGGAAGGTGGAAAAATGAAAGCCATGGTGCTTGAGAAAACATCCTCAGTCGAAGAAAGACCTCTGGAGCTGGTGGATTTGCCCGAACCAGTTCCCGGGCGAGGTCAAATTTTAGTCAGGGTTTCCACCTGTGGAGTCTGTCACACCGAGCTTGATGAAATCGAAGGTCGGGTTTCACCTTCCAGATTTCCCATGATTTTGGGCCACGAAATTGTTGGTAGGGTGGAAAGCTTGGGGCCGGGGGCAAGCAAATTCAAAAAAGGCGATAGAGTGGGTATTGCCTGGATTAATTGGGCTTGTGGTCGTTGTTCCTTTTGTCTCAGAGGCGAGGAAAACCTCTGTGACACGGCAAAATGGACAGGGAAGGATGCCCATGGAGGCTACGCCCAATATACCGTAGTGTCAGAGGACTTTGCCTATCCCATTCCCGAAATATTTACCGACTTGAAAGCCGCTCCGCTTTTATGTGCCGGGATGATTGGCTACCGGGCCTTAAGACTCTCAGGGATGGAAGATGGCAGAGTACTTGGACTTTATGGCTTTGGAGCCTCTGCCCATATAGTCATTCAGGTTGCTAAATATAAATATCCCGAAGGCAAGGTTTTCGTCTTTACCCGACCCAACCAGAAGGTGCACCAGGATTTAGCCAGGAAATTGGGAGCGGACTGGATTGGAGCGACGGGCGATACTCCTCCGATAAAGCTCAACTGCGCCATCGACTTTACTCCTGTGGGGGAGCCGGTGCGCGAAGCTTTAAGGAATCTGGAAAAAGGGGGAAGGGTGGTCATAAATGCCATTCGCAAGACGACGCCTATCCCGGAATTAGACTACACCGAGCATCTCTGGTATGAAAAGGAAGTGAAAAGTGTGGCTAACGTAACCAGAAGGGATGCGCAAGAATTCCTTCCCTTGGCTGCCGAAATTCCCATTGTCCCTGAAACCCAGGAATTTAAATTGGAAGAGGCAAACGAAGCTTTAATCCTGCTCAAGCAAGGAAGAATCCGTGGGGGAGGAGTCCTCAAAATGACCGAATAAAAAAGAAGCTAACTTGAATGGCAGTGATTTGCAGAAATCGTGACACGAAAGTCATTGCGAGGCACGATAGTGCTGAAGCAATCTCGTGGTGGGCATGGGATTGCCACACCCCGACAGGTCTGGGTTGGCAATGACAGGAAGGTGAGGGCTCGAGATGATACGAGATCTAATACTGAAGAACAGAAGCTATCGGCGGTTTTATCAAGAAGTTGACATAAAACTTGAAACCCTGAGGGAACTTGTTGATCTTGCCAGACTCTCAGCATCGGCAAGAAATGCGCAACCGCTTAAATGTATCCTTTCCTGTGAGCCTCAGAGAAATTCACTGATATTCCCACATCTGGCCTGGGCTGGGTATCTCACGGGCTGGTCCGGTCCCTGTGAGGGGGAAAGACCATCAGCATACATTATTATTCTCGGGGACACAGAGATAAGCCGGTCTTTTGGCTGCGACCACGGAATAGCCGCCCAAAGTATCATGCTGGGAGCGACTGAGAAAGGTTTGGGCGGCTGTATTATTGCTTCAATAGAGAAAGAAGGACTTCGTAAATCTTTAGAGATACCGCCACGATATGAGATACTGCTTGTCCTGGCTCTGGGCAAGTCGAAAGAAAAGGTAGTGATAGAAACGGCGGGACCCAACGGAGATACCAGATACTGGCGTGATAGCGAAGGGGTGCACCATGTCCCGAAGCGCCCCCTGGATGATATAATCATTGGCTAGATATACGCTGAGTTGTCATATAAAAGTTAGAAAGGAGAAGAGTAAAAAATGGCTGAAAAAAAATATGGGAAGTACTTGGTAAAGAAGCCCGCCCGCGAGGTGAATGTCACGGTGCCAGGTGAGATCAAAGGTCGCGAGTACCCCACGATGACCTATATGAGTAACGACCTTGTACCTGGATGCAACGTGTATATCGAATTGGGCTGGATATGGGACATGCCTGATCCAAACCCCCACATCCTTGAACATACTCACGATTACGATGAGGTTGTCTTGCATATCGGCTCTGACCTCAACAATCCCGAAGACCTTGGTGCCGAAATAGAGTTTGTGGTTGGAGGTGAACCACTCATAATTGATAAAACCTCAGCGCTCTTTGTGCCCAAGGGAGTAAAACATGGTCCGTTAACCTGGAAGAAGGTTGACAGACCACATATACAGATGGCAATAACACTTGGCGGGGGTACCCTGGCAGAGTCAGCACCTGGAGGATACAGCGGGAAATAAGAGAACCAGCCGGAGGCCTTTGATTTTGAAGAAAACTCTGCCGACATACAGGCTACTGCGATTAAATATTTTGCTAAAGCGATAGATTAGCTGGTTAACTTGGGCATGTTGCCTGTAAGGCGGTTTGCTTTCATAATAGCTCGTCGTTTGGTGACAGTTGCCATCGATTGAGCAGGTAAATGCTGGAGTTAAGAATCCAAGTTATAACATCTTCAATTTATGTCAAAAGATAGAAAGGGGGAATTACAGAAAATGGCGGAATCGAAATACGGGAAATACATTATCACCGGAGCAAAATCTGACTTGAAGCCCCCTCCGTACAGGCGCGACGCTGCAGAGATAGCCGCTGGTGACCACACTCGTTTGATATATTTGGATGATGAGGTCATAAAAGGGGCCTTCTATGTAGAGTGTGTCTGGTACTGGAAAGGGTCTGAACATCCCATAGTTGGAGCTCATACACACCCTTTTGACGAAGTCATAACGTTTTTGGGAACTAATCGGGAAGACCCCCAGGATTTGTGTGGAGAAGTCGAATTATGGTTGGAGGATGAAAAGCATATACTCACCAAAAGCTGTCTAGTCTTTGTCCCAAAGGGGATGAAGCACTGCCCATTGATTATCAGGAGGGTAGATAGACCTATATTCCATTTTACCACTGGGCCTGGGGGCAGGTACGAGTAGACTGAATGAAGGAGCGTTGCTAAGCGGGGCAGCATATGCTGGCAACGAAATTGAAAGTAACTGAGGAGAATGGAATTTATGAAACTAAAAGGTAAAGTAGCTATTATTACTGGTGGGGGGACAGGTATAGGGAAAGCCATTAGCTTTGCCTTTGCCAACGAAGGAGCTTCCGTGGTCGTAGCCGCCCGTAACTTCTCCAGACTGGAAGAGGTAGCTAAAAGCATCAAATCTAGAGGCGGTAAGGCAAAGGCGATACAAACTGATATTGCTGACCACGAGCAGGTAAAGCGGATGGTAGCTCAAACTATTGATGAGTTTGGTCAGATTGATATATTGGTAAATAATGCTGCCAGGGCTACGTTTAATAACGCTGATGTAGTCGATATGAATCTGGACGAGTGGCATGATAGCCTGGCGATAAATTTAACCGGGATTATGTTTTGTTCTAAAGAGGTGCTTAAATATATGATTCCCCGCAAAAGCGGTAGTATTATCAATATTAGCAGCGTGGCTGGGATATCCGGAGTCCCTAAAGAAAGCCCGTATGTCGCCAGCAAATGGGGCGTAATCGGCTTTACGGAAACCCTGGCTATCGAAGCCGGTAAATTCGGTATTCGCGTTAACTGCATCAGCCCTGGCGCTACTCGGACTCAAGAATTTGAGAATTGGGTGAGGGTTTCGGCTGCAGATGCAGGTATCTCCTACGAGGAAATGATGAGTAAAATCACGGACAATAACGCCCTGAAGAGAATAGCCGAACCATCTGAAATAGCGGCTTGTGTTGTGTTTTTGGCTTCAGATGATTCCAGCGCCATGACTGGACATAACCTCATTGCCAGTTGTGGCTTTCACTTAATTCACCCCAACATGATTCAGTAGGTACGTGCCAAATCGAATTATTGACAAAATTTCAAGCAAAAGCTATTATGCGGCATCGTGGTGGTTACCTGTCACGGAAAATCACGAAGAAACGCCAACTCTTTGATATGCTGCCAAATAATATCATGGTGGTTGCCTGTCACGGAAAATCCCGAAGAAACGTCAGCTCTTTAATATGCTGCCAAATAATAAGGAGGTAATATGGGTGTATCAGTTAAAGAAGAAGTAATCAAGACCAACTGTCGAGGTTGCCATGGTGGATGCGGTGTTCTCGTTCACGTCAGAGACGGCACTATTATTAAGATTGAAGGTGACCCCGACTTTCCTACCAACCACGGTAGCATGTGCAGCAAGGGTCTCGCCTTCCACCAACTCGTATATCATCCAGATAGAGTCAAGTATCCGCTCAAGCGAGTCGGTAAAAAAGGAGAGGGAAAGTGGAAGCGAATTTCGTGGGATGAGGCTTTCGGGACCATTGTCAACAAACTGAAGCAGGTAATAAAGGAGAATGGTGCGGAGTCCGTTGTACTGGCACAGGGCACATCCAGAGAAGGCGAGTCCTTCCTAGCGCGGTTTGGCAATTTGCTGGGCACGCCCAATATTATGGCTGCCGGGCATTTCTGCTACCTCCCCAGAGTTGGTGCCAGTCTGGTCACCTGCGGTAATCTTCCCATAAGCGATTATGATGGCGATTCTAAGTGCGTGGTGGTATGGGGAAGTAATATATTCTGGACTAATCCCGATGAATATACCGGCGAGAACCTGTGCCGGGTATTAGCACAAGGGGCAAAGCTGATTGTAATTGACCCCAGATTAACCTATACGTCAAGCCGGGCGGATGTCTGGCTGCAGCTCAGGCCAGGAACAGATGGTGCTCTGGCTTTTGGTATGCTGAATGTAATAATCAATGAAGGGCTCTACGATAAAGAGTTCGTGGAAAAGTATACCCACGGCTGGGATAAGTTTGTAGAGAGGGTTAACCAATACCCTGTAGAGAAGGTGGCGGAGATTACCTGGGTGCCGGCAGAGAAGATAAGAGAAGCGGCGAGGTTATTCGCCAAGACGAAGCCAGCTACCATTCAGTGGGGAATATCTATTGAGCAGAACATTGATTGCATTGACAATGACCGTCTTCTCATTGACCTGCTGGCAATCACCGGTAACCTGGACGTGAAGGGTGGAAGTGCCTTCTTCGTGCCGCCGAAAGGGCAAACGATAAGCCAGTTCACCTTTCACAGAGAGCTCTCTCCGGAGCAGAGTGCCAAGTATGTGGCTGGCGAGGCTCATAAGCTCTGCCACATGATAGGTTTGGTACCGGAAAACTATGTTTATAATGCTATTCTTACCGGCAAACCTTACCCCATCAGGGCGATTCTTCTGCAAGCTTCCAATCCGGTTGTCACCAGGCCTAATGCCAAGATGGCCTATAAGGCATTGAGCCAAGCTGAATTCCTGTCGGTAGCTGATTTCTTCCTGACGCCGACTGCGGAACTGGCGGATATCTTCCTGCCAGCGGCTACCTGGCTGGAAGTGGACTATACGGGTGGATTCTTCTTCCGCCACGGATACATATTTCCCAGGAAGAAAATCGTGCAGATTGGCGAATGCAAGTCTGATTTTGAGATATGGAATGAACTGGGGAGAAGGATGGGACAGAAACAGTGGGGTGCCAACCATAAAGGTGACCTTGACCAGATATTAGCTCCCGGTGGACTTACCTGGGCTGATATCAGAGATAAACCCTACTTGAGAGGCGAGGTGAGATATAGAAAGTATCTGGACAAAGGTTTCTCCACTCCCACTCGCAAGGTTGAGCTTTACTGCACTACCTTTGAAAAGTGGGGTTATGACCCGCTACCGACATACAAGGAAGTACCGGAGAGCCCGGTAAGCAATCCAAAGGTGGCGAAGGACTATCCGTATATTCTGATAACCGGTCCCAGGTCACCTGTCTTCTTCCATTCTGAGCACCGCATGATTCCCTGGCTTCGTGAGTGTCACCCTGACCCCATTATTGAAATACATCCCGATACAGCGAAAAAACACGGCATCAAGGAAGGCGACTGGGTGTATATTGAAAGCCCCAGGGGGAGAATTAAACAGCGGGCTAGGATTACACCGGGAATTAACCCTCAGGTGGTATGCATCCAGCACGGGTGGTGGTTCCCCGAAATAAAAACACCGGACCATGGCTGGGACCAGTCCAACAGCAATATCCTTACCGATAATGACCCAAAGACCCTTGATATAGCTTTCGGTGCCAGCAACCTGAGGACCCTGATGTGTAAAATATATCCTGTGAAGCAAGAGGAGGCAAAATAATGATTAAAGAATATAAACGCGTAACCGTTGCTGACAATTGTATGGGTTGCTTCGCTTGTGAAGTGGCCTGCAAACAGGAGCATAGTCTGCCCGTGGGACCGAGGTGGATAAGAGTCTTTCCCGATGTAAGAGAGGTGGGTGAGGGGTGGCGGTTCACTTACCTGGTTACCGAGTGCCATCGCGCAGCTACCCCTCCGTGTAGAGTTGCCTGTCCGGCCGAGTTGAACATCTGGAAGTATGTGAACCTTGCTGCAGTCGGCAGGTTTGAGGAAGCGCTGGAAGTGGTAAGGGAAACCACGCCTTTTGCCGGAGTTCTTGGTTATGTCTGCACCCGCCCCTGCGAGGCAGGTTGTGAACGGGGCAATGTCGATATACCGGTGGCTATCCGTGCTATAAAAGCGTTCCTGGCTGACTATGAGATAAAGGCAGGGCGGAAGAAGGCAGCGCCACTGAAAAAGACGAAGAATGCTAAGGTGGCCATTGTTGGAGCGGGGGCAGCAGGGCTTTCTTGTGCTTATGACCTCATAAGACAGGGTTACCCGGTTACCGTGCTTGAGGCTAGCTCGAAAGCCGGTGGTCTCATGCGCTGGGGTATCCCTGAGTTCAGATTGCCCAGGAACATAGTAGATAATGAGATAAGCTACATTGAAGAGTTGGGAGTAGAGATAAAGACAAACACTCCTGTGAAGGCTCTGGATGACTTCTTCAAGCAGGGATACAAGGCGATATATCTGGCTACTGGTTGCCTGGTAAACCTGAAGCTTGGTATTCCCAATGAGGATGCTGAGGGTATAATTTATGTCCTCGACCTCCTGAAGCAGGTGAGTTCCGGGGCTGATGTCAAACTGGGCAGTCGAGTAGCGGTTATTGGTGGTGGTAATGCGG
This sequence comes from Dehalococcoidia bacterium, assembly GCA_049678605.1. Taxonomy (GTDB): domain Bacteria; phylum Chloroflexota; class Dehalococcoidia; order GIF9; family AB-539-J10; genus RBG-13-51-36. The sequence continues at coordinate 55,992 of JBAUEM010000013.1, read as the reverse complement.
CTATCGATGCAGCAAGAGTCGCTAAGCGCCACGGTGCGAAGGAAGTTCACCTTGTCTGCTTGGAATGCACGGACCTGACCAGTAAGGACAGGATGCCAGCTCAAGATTACGAGATTCAAGAAGCGGAGAAAGAAGGTGTAGTTATCCACCCCTGGCTGGGCCCGAAGCGATTTTTAGTCAAGGATGGCAAGGTTACCGGCTTTGAGACTATGGCCTGCACCTCTGTCCGGGAGGAGGACGGCACATTCCTGCCAAAGTATGGCGGCTCGGCTGCTACTATAGAAGCAGACATGGTCATAGTTGCCATCGGACAGGCACCGGATAAGGAAGCCTTCAAAGAGATAGATAAAGATAGAGCCATCAAGGTGGACGGCTTCTCATTTGAAACAAGCAGAGAGGGTGTCTTTGCCGGCGGTGATGTGGTGTCCGGCCCGAGTGATATTGTCGGTGCCATTGCTGCAGGCAAGGAAGCAGCTATTTCCATCGACCGTTATCTCAGAGGTGTGGATATAAGGGAGGACAGGACAATAAACTTCAGGCTGGTTAATGGCGCACCCCTGGAGAAAACCACTAAGAAGGGAATCGTAACCACCCTGGATGATAAGTTAGCTATAGCTGAAGCCAGACGTTGCTTAAATTGCGGCACGTGTGTGGAAGGGCTTGACAATGGGAAGCAGCCGGCGTGTGCCAGTGCCTGTCCGGCCCATGCACTCTACTATCGTGATATGTGGGAGCTTACTCCAAAAACAGGCATGTATGCGCTATAGAGTGTGACGTAATATCGGCTGAGATTAAGTAAGGAGCATATAGATGCGATAGGTGGCCCCCCTAACCAGGGGTCACCTTTTTTATGCTTTCTTCTCACGCTACGCCCTCTTGGCAATGCCATCAACCAAACTTCTACCCGCCTCGATGTATTCTTCAATTAATTGATTTCTTGTGTTATAATAAATCAGCGCCAGTGACAGCAGGTACCCTGAGGGTTTAAATAACTTGCCTGCCGAGGCTTAAGTTAACCCTGTGTTCGCTGGCACAGGGATTTTTATTATAGACTTCCTCTCCCATGATGGGAAGGAATTAAAGAGAGGGCGAATATGTTAAGAGAAAAGAAGGTGCAAATAGTAAGCAGTCTAGCCGATGATTTGTCGCGGAGCACTATTATCATCGCTACTAATTATCAGGGCCTGCTTGCTAAACAAATGGCTGAGTTACGTAATGCTTTGGCAAAAGCAGGTGTCGAGTATCATGTGGTCAAAAACACCCTGGTCTATCGTGCCGCTGACCACGCAGGTAAGCCACAACTGAGGGATATAATCGAGGGTCCTGTGGCCCTGGCCTTCGGCTACGATGACATAGTTAATACAGCTAAAGCTCTTAACCAATATATCAAATCCGCGGCATTGTCCTTACAAATTAGAGGAGGACTGTTAGGAGACCGAATTTTGCTTCCAGAGGAAGTGATAAGCCTGGCTAATTTGCCATCTAGAGAAGTTCTTATTTCCAAACTAATTGGGCAATTACAAGCCCCCATAGGAACTTTACATAATATTCTTAACCTTCCCTTGCAGGGGCTATTGAACGTGTTACAAAACAGGGCTCAAACCATGAGCGCATAACAAAGGAGGGAATCATGTCACCAGAAGAATCAAAGAAAAAAGTTAAGGAAGAGGAGGTAAAGAAAGCTTCAAGGGCAAAGAAGGAAGTTAAGGAAGGGGAGGCAAAGGAAGCTTCAAGGGCAGACAAGGAAGTTAAAGAAGGGGAGGTAAAAGAAGCTCCAAGGGCAAACAAAGAAGTTAAGGAAGAGCAGGTAGAGGAAGCTCCAACGGCAGACAAGGAAGTTAAGGAAGAGCAGATAAAGGAAGCTCCAACAGCACAGAAAGAAGTTAAGGAAGAGCAAGTAAAGGAAGCTCCAAGGGCAAAGAAAGAGGCCAAGGGTTTGACCAAGGAAGAAATTATCGCTGCCATTAAGACTATGACAGTGCTGGATCTGGCTGATTTGGTCAAGACCCTGGAGAATGAATTCGGGGTTAGTGCTGCCCCTGTAGCAGCAGCAGCGCCGGCAGCTGCTTCTAGCGAGCAAGCAGAAGCACCCTCGGCGGAGGAGAAGACAGAATTCACCGTCACCTTAAAGAGCTTTGGTGAAAGGAAAATCGAAGTTATCAAGGCAGTGCGTGAGGTAACCACTCTAGGATTAAAGCAAGCTAAGGATTTGGTAGAGGCTGCTCCACAGGTAGTAAAAGAAGGCGTCCCCAAGGAAGAGGCCGAAACAACAAAGCAGAAATTAGAAGCTGCGGGAGCAACTGTAGAGGTTAAGTAGGGTCAGCTCAAAATTTTCGAATTCTTGAGGGGAGGTTGAGTAACATGCCTCTGGCTAGTTACCAAGTTATCTTAGTGCTGGGAGGATTTTTCCTCCTCCTGGGGATTATTTTTATTCTCTGGAACAAGAGGGAAAAGAAAAGATACTACAATTCTATTTTGTTAACCAGAAGAGATATTAAGGAGTCTCTAACTCATGAACCACGGCGTTCCTGGCTACACGCCTGGCAAATAGGAGGCAGGATTTCCCTTATCGTTGGCATTGTACTGCTGATTATTGGCGGGATACTTGCGTCTTAAGTTTGTCATGGTACCGGAGGGCAGCGAGGGACTTTTCGGCAAATTATGTTGAAATAGCTTTAAGATGGTACGAACGCCAGTAGTATCTTTCTGCGATAGACATCCACATCGGCCTCCACAAGGTTAACTGGTTAAAGCCTGACCAATGGCGACTCATATGAAATGAGTGGGTGATTAACTCTCGGCACCCAGTCTATCAGTGACCTCCTGCAGTGATACTTTGCCGGCAGACAAGACCATTTTTAGCGCGTCATCAATTGATATATCGGTCCTGATAATGTCATTTTCCTTTACTATTTCTAGATAGCCCGATGTTGGGTTGGGGGACGTCGGTATAAAGACGCTGAGCAGCTTTTCACCAGACTCGACGCGTGATTCACTCGTTACAAAGCCTATAGCTCGCATACCCTTTTTAGGGAATTCTACCAGTACCACCTGCAGGAATCCACCTTCACCAGGAGTAGCGAAGCTTTGCAAGATTTGTTTGATGCCTGTGTAGAGATATCGAAACAATGGCACTCTTGCCAATAGAGACTCACCATAACGAATCAGTCTCCTTCCAATAACATTGGTCGCTACAACTCCAGCCAAGTAGATTAACACTACGGTGATGCCCAAGCCCAGGCCAGGAATCGTATAACCTAATAGTGACTCGGCTACAGGCTGTAGAATGTTGTCGATGGCAAAGAAAAGCCAGCGCAGTATCAATATGGCGGCACCGATCGGCACAACAATGAGAATCCCCGTGATGAACTGTGATCTTAATTTCTTACCTACCTGCTTCCGCGATGTCTTCTTGATATGCTCCATTGCTCTTGGCCTCCTTGTTGCACTAAGTGAACTACCCGTTCGTAGTAACGCTTGATACCCATTTTAACACTGTAAATTAGCCGCAAGAAGCAAAACGGCTTATTTCACAGGGTTAGTTAGGGGACTCTTTTCCCTTCCAGACAACCACGCCTGGCACCTCCCCGAAAGTGCCTTCTCGCCGACACTGTGATAACCAATGTGTGCTCCGTCTCTTCCAGGAATGCTACTCGGATAATGCTGTTACCTATCTGCCTAAGAGCATTATAACGACTTTCAATACCAAGTAGCAATTGGTCAAGGGCCAGCTGGAAGTGTTGTCGTGAAGGAAAGGATTCCTTCCCGCCTCCGGGTTTGGTGCTGACGCATTCTACTTCTAGCCTGACGCGTATACCGAACAGGTTTCAGGTTTTAAATTATTTCCTTATGCCGGTACTGCAGAGCTTCAGCCATATGATGCGTTTTGATGATGTCGCTATGCTCTAAGTCGGCGATGGTGCGGGAAAGCTTGAGGATGCGGTGGAAGGCACGGCCGGTAAGATGAAGCTGATTCATGGCGGCGCGAAGCAGGCTCTGCGCTGCTGATTCCACCGTGCAAAATTCCTTCACCTCCTTGGGCGTCATATAGGCATTGCACCTCAGCTTCGTCCCCTTAAAACGACCAAGCTGTATTTCATGTGCTGCCTTGACCCTGGCCCTGACTTTATCCGAGCTTTCCCCGGGCTTATCTTCAGTGAGTTTTTCATAATCAATATGGGGAACATCAACAAAGATATCAATGCGGTCCAGTAATGGTCCGCTTATCCTTTTATGATAACGAGAAATCTCCCCTGACGAGCATTTACATTCCTTAAACGGGTCGCCATAATACCCACAGGGGCAGGGGTTCATAGCTGCAACAAGCATAAAGCTAGCAGGGAAGGTAACACTGCCACGAGCACGGCTGACGGTAATTGTTCTATCTTCTATGGGTTGGCGCAGCGATTCCAGAGTAACATGCCCGAACTCAGGGAATTCATCCAGAAAAAGCACCCCGTGGTGCCCCAGGCTTATCTCCCCGGGCCTTGGCCATTGCCCCCCTCCCACCAAGCCAGCATGGGAAATAGTATAGTGAGGGGAGCGAAAAGGGCGTTCTACAATGATAGGAGTGTCTTGAGGCAACAATCCACTAACGCTGTAAATCTTGGTTACCTCGATAGCTTCCTCCATGGTCAACAGGGGAAGTATCGAGGGCAAAGAACGAGCCAACATAGTCTTGCCGCTTCCCGGTGGGCCACACATGAGGATATTGTGTCTTCCTGCCGCCGCTATCTCCAGAGCTCTCTTGGCATGCTCCTGACCCTTGATATAAACGAGGTCGAAGGCGTAACTAGGGCGAAATTCCTGCTCCCAATTTAGCTCGCTATGGTACTCTGGGATGCCTATTTCGCCTTGAAGATGAACAACCAGTTGCGCTAACGATTCCGTAGGGAATATATGTATATTATCTATAAGGGAAGCCTCTTTAGCATCATCCAAAGGCACGAATATGGTAGATAAGCCTTTATCACGGGCTAAAGCTACCATGGGCAATACCCCATGGGTATGGCGTAGCTTGCCATCCAAAGAGAGTTCCCCTAAAAAGATACTGTGGGTGAGGTCGGCGTTTAGCTGTCCTGAGCTCATCAGTATGCCTACGGCTATGGGTAAGTCGTAAGCAGGGCCTTCCTTTTTTAAGTCCGCTGGAGCCAGGTTGACAGTAATACGCCTGTTAGGGAACTTGTAGTAGGAGTTTCTTATGGCTGACCTTACTCTTTCCCTTGCCTCTTGAACTGCCTTGTCCGGTAGTCCAACGATGGTCATTGTCACGACACAATCATAACTACGGTATTCCCTTTCGTATACCCCTTAGAGCAAGCACATGAGAGGAGATTGCTATGCAAAGAAAATTAACTGCACAGGAGCAAGAGACCATCATAACCTTCAACAAGGCCGAGGATATAGCCTATATCTTTACTTATGAAAATACCTGGCAGAAGCACTTGGAGGGAAGACTAGGGTTGAAGCCGGTGATGGATAACGGCTTTGGTGGTAAGGAATATGAATTACCCAAGACTAGAATTAAACCACCGAGAGCGCCAAGAAAATTGTCTAGTTCTGCTAAGAAAAAACTGACCGAGAGATTGCACAGAAACCGTGTCTTAAGCGCCCAAAACCTAGTTCCTGTGGGAAAATAAACAACGGAAAGTCAGAATAAGGGTAATTCTATGTCCCAAAGAAAGAAGTTGAAGTTGGTTCCCATACAAATGGGGAAAGCGGTATGTTCCCTATCACCCCTGAGACAAAGGGGGTATGCTCGTAAATCAATTCTCGGTCAGTCACTTGATATATTAGTTGGTCTTCGTTCTTCTCTTCTCCTTCTCATTTTTACAGTGAAGCGAAGCAATGTGTAATTAGCTTCACGTCCCTGTAGCTTAACTGGAAGAGCAGCTGACTCTTAATTCCAAGCCAGATGTCCCAAAATGTCACTTTGCGTATAAAATAGAACCTTTGTGTTAATTGGTAAAACCCTGTTTTGCTCATAAAATCCTTTTATGTCCCAGGCCGTCCCAAGTAATCTAACGCCAAAATAACGCCAAATTTTCGGGTTCGCTGAGGCTAAACAATTGTCAGAAAAGTGCAATCCCCTTCATTCTAAGGAAGCTTGAATTGAGCTAGTTCTTGACGCTCTTCTTCTTATGACTATCTATCTGAGGCGGCAAGGTTGAACAAAACCGAGAAAAGTTCAAGAAATATGGTAGGGCAGTTAAGTCTAATGAGAGGAATCCCCCGGTCTTTCTTGGGGCTTCTGGTGCCACGAAAGAAGTTATGTTTAGACTTCCTTTGACATTTTCCCTAGTATCATTCACAATACGAGTGCCTGTGGGGTAACCTCAGAAGAATTTAGCCGACTGGGTATGGCCTTAAAGGTTTGCTGAAGGTCTGTTTAACATGCGAAAGAGCACATTAATCGCACAATGTCTCGTGAACTCTAAGATGATTGCGTCGCTTGAGGAGGCCGAACATGCTGTTAGGGAGATTTTTCATCAAGAGTTTCCGACTCAGGACTTTGATAACTGGAATCAAAACATAGACGATGCTACCGCCGAAAACATTATTAGCACTGTTGGAAAAGCGTCAAGGATAAACGTGAAACGGTTCATTGAAGACCTCTGGTGACGGTATCTTCTGAGTGGCAGTCCCTTGCCATAGATTAACAGGGAATAAAAGTCAGAACGTTTTTAGCCCCTCTTGACAAACTATTCCGTTTGCGGTATAATAGCTGTATGAAGATGTGGAGCACTAAAGAAGCAGCTCAAAGGCTTGGCATATCCGAGCGCCGGGTAAGGAAGCTACTCGCTGAGGGTAGGATAAAAGGCAAAAAACTAAACGGCACCTGGGTAGTCCTTGAGCTTTCTTACACCAAGAAACGGGGATGATGTATATGAAATAAAAGTGTCCCTGAAGTTTGACGGCCACAGGGACACCACTGAGAGAACTCTTGTTACAGAAATCCCCAGTTACTTTTATTATAGCCATGAAGAGAAAAGAAATCAAGAGGAAAATGAATCCGAAGAAACAAAAAGCCGGCCGGCTCGGTGGCTTAGCTACATTCCATAAATACGGAAGAGAGGGCATGGTAGCTCGCGGAAACAGGGGAGGGCGACCCCGGTCTTTAACCCTAGAGGAACGGCAGCGACAAGCTTCCGAGGCTCAGAATAACGAAAAGGAGGTTATGGGTATCCCAGGCAGATTGCCCGACAACCTTAAAGAGCTAAAGAAGCTTTATCTGCGCCAGAGGAGGTCGACTGGTAGTATACAAAATAAATCGGGGGAAGGTTGACCCCAGCTTTCCCCCAAAGGAGGTAAAAACCAATGGCAAGAGCAGTAGCCGAAAGGGGAGCAGAACTCGTGGAAGGAATCCATAAGGGCCACTTGGGAGGTTTAGCAATCACCATAAAACAGGCCAATGGTCTGGTCAGGGAAGTTCCCTGGGATGAGGAAGATGGAGCAACGCCAATCTTGATCGAAGCGATGATTCTGGACCTTGAGATAGAGAACTTGGAACTCAGAGAGGCCACGAAAGAGTATTGTCTTAACTACCTCAAGGAATGGAGCGAAATATGCGAAAATCCCGAAGAGGCTTACAATATACCGATAAGCGATTTCTACAGTAAAGCCGAAGCGTTTATTGACGGATACGAGACTGCCCTTAAAAAGACTCAACCTGTGGCTTAATATCAGTAATCAAGGTATTGGCAAAACATAGAGGCGCTGGAGAAAACCCACTCCGGCGCTCTCTTTTTTCATTGTTCCCTCATTGCTTATCAATGGTAAAAAAGACCTGTTTTACCCTGGCTTATAAGTTCCAAGAAGGTACCCTTAGAAGCGAGACTTGACAATCTACTATAGATGAGCCATCTGACTACCCCCCTACCCTAAAATGCGAAATCTTGCGTGTTACGGCACAGTCGGTATGAAGAGTTAGAAGCCGTAGCTATTTACTAGGCCATCCCTTGATAGCTGGCATATCCCCTATTAAAACTAATTTTTTTATAATTTTCCCAATAGGATTGGGAACTTCTAATTTCCCGATTTCGTCTGTGTGGCGGACCACTCGGTTCGTATTTGGCAACCTTCCAACTTTTTACTTCCCTCTCCTTTAATGACTAACATACCCCCTTCTTTTAATGTGTGTAGTTGCATCGCCATAACTCAGTGCATTCTTGAAGCATATTGACAGGTTCTGGCAGTTCCAATATGATACATTCAAACGGGAGAAGGGGGATGGAATGAGCAAGAAAAAGCTAGCAGCAATCATAGTAGGTGTAGTTTGTGTTATAGGTATCATCGTTAAAATAGCCATATCCATCCCAGGTAGCCCTCCTACATCTACACCTACACCCCATTTCACCGGAAGCCCCGGCTACAGCAGAAGCAACCCAGTTGGTCTTAATTCCCCTCTGTCTATTTGGGTTGGGACGTGTGGGATAGCAAATTACCAGACAAATGACTATGAAGTGCGCATCACCCTACTAGAGACTATGAGAGGAGATGCAGCTTGGCAACTTATTCACGAGGCATGGACGGCGAATGACCCACCAGAAGCCGGGTTTGAATACATCTTGGCAAAAGTCCGATTTGAATATTTGACGGGCCCCACACCTGACACAACCTATGAGGTTGCCTCTCCTTATTTCGATGCTGTGTCTTCGGATGGGAAGGAATATAACAGTGCCCTTATTCTAGACCCCGAGCCAAGAATATACGCCCGCTTGTATCCCAATGCATCTCACGAAGGCTGGGCAACATTCCAGGTGGCTAAGAATGATGCCAAGCCACTCCTGACTTTTGGGCGTAAACGTGATGGCACTGGTGGTATATGGTTTGAACTCTACTGATTGGGGATTGGTAACGGCATAATTGATTTAAGGGAGGTTGAAGTGAAGAGACTAATCCTTTTAATTGCCCTGGTAGCGATACTAGCTGGGTCATCTGCATCGGCGGTATCTGATACTGGGGTATCTAATACTGGCGCTCCACTTACTGATAGCCGCATTCCTGATAACAAGATAACTACCAACCAGACTGAGGCGAGTAATTCCTCAGCAAGTGCCACAATAACGATTACGATGACAGGAATACTTTAGGTAGGAGAGTACAATGCTCAGCGAACTCAAGGCTTTACTCGACATGGTTGATAAGGTTCTAGAGAAACGGCGCACTAGTAATGTTGAGAGAATGCGTGATAAGGTCGTCACGGCCATATACAAACTTGGAGGTAACGGGGGAAAAGCTGTTAAGGCCGAACGGCTAGAACAGGAAGGCGGGTTCTCAAAGGTAGAGATAATTCAAGCCATTGAAATGGCTAAGGAGCAAGACTGGATTATTGATATGTCGACGCATGATGGAATGGCTTGGGCGTTGAAGTCGAAGGCGATTTACTATGTAAAAGGTTTGCTTGATGGGTAGCCCAGCCCGCGGATTTGGAGAGGGCAAGAGGAATGACTACCAGTGCGTGGAAAAGCAAACTCTGCTCTAGGAATATCATGCGAGACCACTAGCTAAAAACGGCTTCACTTAAGGCAAGGGGGTGAAACAGAAAAATGAAAAGAAAAAAGAAGTTACTAATTGGGTTAGCTTCGCTTGCGGTGCTTGGCATCATCATAGGCATTATATTATATATAGACAACCGGGCACCGGCTGAATTTGAAATAAGCAGCCTAAATGTAAGTCCAGAGGAGGTTGAGCCTGGGGAAACTGTCACCGTTACTGTGGAGGTTCAAAATATAGGTGGAAGGAGGGGAACTTACGAACTGGAATTAAAAATAAATGGAATAGTCGAACAGTCTGAGAGTGTAACTCTCGATGGTGGAGAAACTACTTCTATATCCTTCTTTGTTGAAAAAGAGATGGAAGGTTCCCATAGCGTGGAGTTGGATGAGTCGATAAGGATTTTCGAGGTAGTTCCAGGAACTTTGACAGTCCATTTCATTGATGTTGGGCAGGGTGATTCGATACTTTTGGACCTTGGCGATATTGAAGTACTGATTGATGGTGGCGAAAAATCCCCAGGTGTGGTCAGCTATATTGATGATTATGTTGATGGCTCACTTGAGGTGATGATAGCTACCCATCCTCATGCCGATCATATAGGTGGGCTAATTGCCGTTTTAGATGCCTTTGAAGTTGATGAAATCTGGCTTAATGGAGATACAAGCACTTCCCAAACCTACTCCCAATTTATGTCGGCGGTCGACTCCGAAGGTGCTGAGATGTTTGTGGCGAGGAGAGGAGACACTATTCAGGCCGGCAACCTTACCTTTAATGTGCTTCATCCTGTTAACTTGAGCGGCACCACTAACGATAACTCCATCGTATTGAGCCTTAGCTACGGGCAGGTTGACTTCTTGTTTACTGGAGACGCCGAGCAGCAAGCTGAGGCGAGTATACTCGCGGAGGGCATTGTTCCAGATGTGGAGGTGCTAAAGGTGGGGCATCATGGTTCACGGACAGCATCATCAATACAGTTCTTACAGGCAGCTAAGCCTGAGTATGCCATCTATATGGCTGGGCAAGGTAACAGCTATGGGCATCCTCACCAGGAAACTATCTGTAATCTTTGGGAAATTGATGCCGAGATATACGGCACAGATATCCACGGAACTATCGTAATCACGACAGACGGGGAGACATACAATTTGCTTCCCTCTAACAATGTACCCCCGGTGGCTTGCCCCACTACTACACTTACCATCAGCGTTAATGGCCAGGGGACTACCAATCCTAGTGTGGGTGCCCATGAGTATGATAGTGGTGCCCAGGTAACTATTACTGCATCGCCTGCCTCTGGCTGGGAATTTGACCACTGGAGTGGCACTGACAATAACGCCATAAACCCGACTACGATAACCATGAACTCAAATAAGAGCGTTACTGCTTACTTCGAGAAGGAAACTTGCGTCGGTAGCAATGTTCAAATTACTTACATTTTCTATGATGGCGCCGTTCCTCGTACAGAGTCCGATGAATATGTAGAGATTACAAATCTTGGTGATACCTCACAAGAGTTGAAGGGATGGGTATTGAAGGACATATCTGAGGGATATCCCTCATTTACCTTCCCCTCTTATGTCTTAGCACCGGGCGCCAAAATACGAGTTTACACAAACGAGATTCATTCTGAGTCGGGCGGCTTTAGTTTCCGGTATGGTAAAGCGATTTGGCATAATACTGTCCCCGATTGGGCTGCACTATACAACGCCCAGGGACAAGAAGTATCAAGGAAGAGCTACTAGAAGCCTTCAGACATGATTTTGAAAGAATATGTTGACTTTTATCATATTTCTTTCATCACTGTAATGGTGATTTTTCGTGAGTAAGGTCTAATAACAGTGCATTCCCCCGAAAAGGGGTCCCGATATACTATACTTGAGTGAACAAGCTCTCTAAATTCCCTAAACATTTCCCTAATAACAGGCTTTTTCCACAACCGGGATGCAATAAACCTGGCTGACTTCGGGGAATATCCAGCTCGCCTGGCTGCTGCTGCCCCGGTACAGGGAGGCTCCATAAGCCCAAAACAGAATCTTTCCCAGCGAAGATGATGGATGAAAAAGAGGTCAGGATCACGACGGTAAGCCTCAAGGCTGGTCTGGCCTCTTGGCCTACCTTTAGGATTGGGCGATACCCCTTTAACCCAAGCAGGATTGCCTCTTTTTTTCATCTTTCCTAATTGTTTCCGGTTTTGGGAATCAATATACCAAAATGTAGTAATGCCCTAACGACAGCTTGGTTTTCCTTTCTTATGAGTGCGTCACGTTGACCACACCGCTTGTTGAAGGTGCGCCAGTGTTGCCACTTGCGTTTGTTAATCCAATCATCGCTAATCTCACCCAACCAGCGTGCCTCAATTCTCTCTATGCGGTGTTGGTAAGTCCAATACCCGTTGCGCTCACCTCGTTGCTCGTATGTCAAGCCATAACATAATCTACACCGGAACCCCGTCGCACGCTGGTCACCATAATACATCGAGCAAGGCAGATAGACCTTGCCCACACGCCGTCCGCAAGATGGACAGATAAACCAGGCACGCCATCCACCAAATCTGCAACATACGAGCGTCAAAGCGATTTCCTGAGTGTGCTTGCACCCGTCACGTGTGAATCGGATCACCACACCTTGTTCGCCAAATTCCCATTCAAAAGAATCTTCCATATCGTTATCTGCCCACATCTGAGCGAATTGGAAGTAGCCCCACGAACTTAGGGAATGGCATGATTCCACAGGTGCGTGTGGCCGTCCGTGCCGTATGCCACCTCTACTCATTTCATCGTGTCCCTGTTTCCCTGTATGTCATAAATCATTTGGAAACCTCGACCATTTCCGTTGATTTTATCACAATCCGGACTTCGGTCTATTATTAAATCATCATAGGATATTACTACCGTAACTATTGTGCAGTCTTTGGTGATTATCCTTAGCTGGTATAATGTAATTAGCAAGAGAGATGGATATGGAGAACCGGATATGGAGAGACATCCTAAGCTAGACCTTGTTATTGAAGCGATTTCGGAAGCTAAGAAAATTACACCCAAGGGGCAAGAAGTCAAAGTCTATCTTTCCAATGTACTGAAGCACAAGCAATTCCGACTTCAAGAGCTTAAAGATATACTTACCATACTCGAAGATGATGAAAAAATCCTGACACTGATGATTTTCCCTCGTTATTTGTTGAAACTTGATTTAGACAGATACTCTTATCGTTCATACACGCCGGGTGACAAGTCTTGGAAAAATGTAGACCCTTCGAAAGAGTATTTTACGGTCAAGCTTCATAAACGCTTTGATAAGTGGTGTACTTCACACTTCACTCATGAGGATGATGAAGCAGAAAAGATATCAAAAGTTAATCTAAAACAAGCTTCAGAGGAAAGTTCACAATTATCAGAACAGGAATTAAATACAATCCTACAATCAATCGACGATAATCCGCAAGGGTTCTTGGACGAATTGCTCGCTATTGGTAGAAATCCTCACACTGAAGCTCTGATCAAGAGCTTGTTTCCTGAAATTACATCTGAGGAACTCGATGCTTTATTTGGTGCTCGGTCTGCCGCACAATCACATGCGTCGTTGACTCAGCAAACAACAAGGTGGAGAAAAAGCCGCGTCCCCTGGGATACAAAGAAAGTAATCTGGCAAAGGTATGCAAGAGGAGAAAGCCTAGAAAACATAAGAATTTATCTAGAACTACACCAAGACGAACTCAGAGGCGTGCCATTTGATAGAGCTACAATTAAGAAAGTTATTGATGAGCTTAGGGAGATGCCCAATGAATTGAAAGACAAGCTCATTAGCGAACTGCCCGAAATTAAAAGCGTTGTACGATAGTCCTATACTTCGACCTCGTTATCCCCAAATTCTCGCCAGATTTTCACCAAAACTTCCCCGTATTTTCGCACATTGCATTTCATCACACTTGTACAATGCTAGTAAAACAAGCGAGCGGAGATGCAAATGGAGATAGGAAAGAAAACCTATTCAACCTCAGACATAGCTCTAGCAGCCTTCCTTTACTGTTCTGGCGCTCATCTTTCCGAAATAGACCGCCAGGATCGCCAGCGCTGCATCTTTATTTTTGACTCTCCTAAACCTGAGCTAATCTCCAGATGGCAAGAAGGCAAAGCTAATGTCAACGCACTGGCTTTTCACAATGCTTACCAGGAACTAAAGGCAAGGTTGTTTCGAGGTGTTTGAATGAAGGGGCAGACGGTCCAGAGCAATAAAGGTAAGAGCCAGGGAAACAAGATCACGGTGGTTTGCAATTGGAGCTATAGCAAAGAGACCACACCGAGCTTTTGCAGGCTTATGAGCCGTCTACTTCAACCAAGACGAGACCTAATGGAGATGGATAATGGACACAAGCAAGAGGTTTGACCAATTCCTTGACCTAATTCCCGACCCGCTGAGTAGCCTAGAACAATACTACCGCTTTCATCATTTGGATATCCCGCAACTTGAGGATGACGAGCTCGCCGACGAATTCAATTACCTCCACACGCGTTTGTGGCAATTGCCTGCTCACCACTGGGCAAGGCAGAGGGTAGCTATGCTCCAAAGTGAATTAGAGAGAAGGCAAATCACCAACTACGAACCTAAGAGACGCAGCAAGCTCAAACCGACAGGAGTTATACCATTATGACAGCGACTGATATTCCTACGATTCAGTCAGTGGGTGACACTTTTATTCTGACTTGGCAGCAGCATGGTATTCAGGTCGAGTTGAATCGCTTTGTTGAGAAAAGCGAGGGTGTATCGGCTGAACTGGTGATTACTAAAGGTGAGGGTCATCTCTATCAGGCACGAGTGAACTTGCTCTCACCCGCTTCCAAAAGGACGCTAGCCAATGAAATGTCAAGCAGGCTAGGTGGTATTGACTGGCGTGTCATCGTTGAGCAAGCGTTCACCAAGACATTAGAGAGGTATCGCAAAGGACAGCCAGTAATAAAGGTCGGCAATCTACCTAAGCGTGAAGCCCCGCGCTATCGGCTCAAACCTTTTGTTCTGGAAAACGAACTAAATGCAATCTATGCCTATGGCGGAGCGGGTAAGTCCATATTATCCCACCTTATAGCCATCTTGGTGCAATGTGGAGTTTCAGCTTGTGGCTTAATACCCAATAAAGGGAATACTCTCATCTTGGACTGGGAGACTTCAAAAGAAACTGTAGACGAGCGGGTGAAAGCCTTAAAGAAGGGAATGAAGATTAGTTCGCCTGAGCTACCTTACTACCGACACTGCTATCATGTCTTAGCTAGCGACATTTATGAAATTCAGGAAGAGATAGCGAGCAAGAATATACAGTTAATAGTAGTAGACTCTGCTAATATGGCTAGCGGGGTTACTAGCGATTTTCATGGACCGGCACAAGCCATGTTAGCAGCCCTGCGTTCTATTAACCGTTCCGTCCTCATTATTGACCACAAGCCTAAACAGGGGGAATCAATGTTTGGCACAGTAATTAAGTTTAACTCCTGCCGGTCAGCCTGGGAGATGGAAGGCACTCAAGAAGAGGAAAGTCGAACTCTGCAAGTTGCTCTCACTCATACTAAGCACAATGATATTCCCAAAATGAGACCCATCGGTTTTAATGTGGAGTTCATCGGGGATGATGATTATATCGATGAGATTGTCTTCAAACGCGAGGACATAATGGCAAATCCTCAGTTCGCCAAGAAGCGTCCTCTCAAAGACCGGATTTACCACCTACTATTGCACGAGGGGTTAATGAGTGTCAGCGAAATAACATCTGAGTTGGAAGATACTATTGAAAGTTCAGTTAGAGCCGTCCTCAACCGCTATAGAGACAAGCTCTTTATCAAAAAGGACGATAAATGGGGTGTCAAAGAAAAGAGAACCTAGCGTTACACTTTGAGGGGTGCAATGCGTTACACAGACCATTACACTTGCTGATTTTGAAGCTAAAAAGTGTAACGCTACAGTCTAAAAAGTGTAACGCTACACAACACCCCCCCTATAAGGGGGTGTGTAACGCACACTGTAACGCCTTTTGTCAACTAATAACTAAGGACTTGACAGATGGTAAACAAAGGTATACAATGTTTACAAGCATTACAAAAGGAGGTAAACATTGGCAGGAAAATCGGTTAATGTAAGGGGAGTAGATATAGAGATTTTTCGTCTAGCTAGGGCTGAAGCCTTAAAAGAAGGCAAAAAGATTGGCGAATGGCTAAACGAAGCAATCAAGGAAAAGCTGGGAAAGAAGGGGGTAAGAAAATGAAAGCAGCAATCTACTGTCGAGTCAGCACCGACAATCAGGAAGCGGAAGGCACGAGCCTTGATAGTCAGCTTAAAGCGTGCCAGGACAAGGCACAAGGGCTTGGATACGAGATAAGCGAGGAATACACTGTTAGAGAGACTTACTCAGGCTTATCTCTTGACCGACCCAAGCTAGACCAACTCAGACAGTGGGTAAGGGATCGGAAAGTGGATGCAGTTGTTGCTTATACATTAGACCGTCTATCAAGAGACCCGGTGCATTTTATCATCCTTCAAGAAGAACTAGAGCGAGCCGGCGTTGTATTGGTTATGGTTACCGAGGATGTAGACAGTTCAGACATGGGTAAACTGATAGCATATATTAAAGGGTTTGCTGCGAAGTTAGAGGCGGAGAAAATCAAAGAGAGGACAATGCGGGGAAAGCGCGAGAGAATAAGGAACGGCAAGCTGCCAACAGGACGGGGTGTTTTATACGGTTACGATTACGACAGAGAGCGGGGTATTAACGCAGCGAATGACGAACTCCCCATAGTAAAGATGATAGGGCAATGGGTAATCGAAGAGGGTATATTTTTGAACGAGGCTTGCCGCAGGTTAATGGAGAAACACATACCAGCTCCCAAAGGCGGATATAGGTGGAGCCGCGGAACGGTAGGGCGTATTATGCGTAACCCTGCCTATGCCGGCAAGAGCTATGCTGGTAAGACCAGGATGGAGGGCAAGAAACGCGTTACCTGCTCTGAGAAAGACCATGTTTTGATTCCCAATGCAGTTGACCGAACCGCTTTTACTTGGGAGGAGTGGGAGATGATTCAAAGGCAATTAGACAGGAATAGGGAGTTATCACCACGCAATCAAAAACTAACCTACTTGCTATCTGGTAGGCTCTTTTGTAAGTCATGCGGCAGAAAATACCACGGTGTTCCCGTGCATGGCAAGCCCTATTATCGATGTAGTGGACGGGTGAGACTGCTTTCGGACAAACGCTGCACTAGTAAGACTGTGAACGCTAGGCAACTCGATGAGGCGGTTTGGACTGAGCTTGCCGAAGTCCTCAAGAGTCCGAGGACTATTCTCGCTGGCTTACAACACTTAAACGATGGGATGAATCAAGAGGGCTTCTTAGCGCAGGAATTAGACAGGATTACTAGGGAGATGAAAATGCTGGATACAGAACAGGAACAATTGTTACAGTGGGCATTGAAAGGCTTCCCGGATGAGATGGTTATTAAGGCAAATGAGAGAATAAACCGCAAGAGAACGGAATTACGAAGGGAAATCAAGGACACTGAGAAAAAGCTCGAACAAGCAAAGGAGAGCTATATTGACCCGACGAGGGTAGAAGAGTTCTGTAGAGTTGTCAGTCAAAACCTGTCAGACTTCGGAGATACTGAAAAAAAACTAGCCTTAGAAACATTTAAGATAAGAGCCTGGATAGATGGCAAGAGTGTCATACTAGATGGTGTTTTTCCTATCCCCAGCGAAGTGTGTGCTATGTCACAACATTCGTGAAAGAAGGTAAGCCTGGTGATAAATCCACCTCTACTTCCACTATGGCTCCCTCCAGACCCACCACAGCAGCACTTTTTACCTTAGCTAGCATAGTTTTGCCAATTATAGCAGGGAATTTCTTGAGTGACTAATAAGGCATACTACACCGTGAATCCTACCTGTGCGGAATGTAGTTCCAACTTTGGAGAAACCAGCGGCTATATACCTATAGCTACAGCAACGGCATGCTGCTTACTGTCAGAAAGGCTAACAGAGACCTCTTTTAAGTTTAATTCTTCAGCTTTATTCAAAGCTTGCCCGTAAAGTTTAACCGAGGGTTTGCCATCGTCGCCAGTGAGAATCTCAATTTCACGCCAGCCAATACCTATCCCACCTGTTCCCAGGACTTTCATCACCGCCTCTTTGGCGGCAAATCTGGATGCTAAGGACGCAAGTCTATCCTGGCAAGTCCTGAGCTCCATTTCGGTGTAAATCCGGCTTAAAAAGCGCTCCCCCCACCGTTTGATTGCCGATTCAACGCGCTCTATCTCTATAATATCAACGCCAATAGCTGGCATTTCCTCTCCTTCTCGGCGCACTTCTATTTTTCTTTGTGCTTACTATATGTCGCTATATAGCTCAAACTCGTAGGGATGCGGTCTGGCCCGTAGTGGATTTACTTCCTTGTTCAGCTTATATTCAATCCAAGCGTCTATCAAATCTTCAGTAAACACTTCGCCTTTTAACAAAAAGTCATGGTCGTCTCTCAGGGCATCTAAGGCGTCCTCCAAAGAACTGGGTAGAGCCTTAATATTAGCTCGCTCTTGTTCCGGCATCTCAGCAATATCTATATCAAAGGGGCCAAATCCTTCGGCAGCTGGGTCTATCTGATTCTCAATTCCGTCAAGGCTCGCCATCAGCATAGCTGACAGAGCTAAATAGGGATTACAGGTTGCGTCAGGTGAGCGGAATTCTATTCTTGCCCTTTGTCTATTAACGTCATACATAGGTATACGCACTGCTGCCGTCCTGTTTGCCGCAGCATAGAAAAGATTCACTGGGGCTTCATAGCCAGGGATAAGCCTTTTATAAGAGTTGGTGCTGGGATTAGTGAATGCTAGGAGTGCTGGGCCGTGTTTCAACAAGCCGCCAATGTAATTTAAGGCCAGTTGGCTCAGGCCAGCATAGCCGTTTTTATCATAAAAGAGTGAAAATTTGCCATCAGATAGATACTGGTGGACATGCATACCGCTCCCAGCTTGCTGGTAAAGCGGCTTGGGCATAAAGGTAGCAACTTTACCACTCTGGTAGGCAATATTTTTGATTAGATACTTCATGAGCATTACCGCATCTGCTGCCCTTAGTAAGGTATCGTGTAGCACCTCTATCTCCACCTGGGCTGCGCCTACCTCATGGTGGTGGTATTTCACTGGTATGCCAGACTCTTCTATTAGCTTGACCAACTTCGACCTTAGGTTGAATGTGCTGTCTGCGGGTGGGATGCCGTGATATCCTGCCTGTGGGGGAAACTTATATCCCAAATTTGGGTTCTCTTGTCTTCCTGTGTTCCAAAAGGCTTCAATCGAATCGAGATAATAAGATGCCTGGTTTATGCCTGAGGTATATCTAATCTCATCAAAGACATAGAACTCAAGCTCCGGGCTAAAGAGAGCGACCTTTTTCTGGGTCGAGGCCATATATTGCTCTGCTTTCCTGGCAACATTGCGTGGATATCTCAGGTACGGTGTCCCATCAGGCTCGAAGATATCACATACTATGCTGAGCGTCTTAAGGTCGTGAAAGGGATCAATGATGAGAGTGGTATTGTCTGGTATTATTTTCATGTCTCCGGCTGCAACCTTCTTATAACCAGGATAGCTAGAGGCATCTATCCCGATACCGTCGGTGAACGTCGACTTACTCAACTGGCTCGCGGGGATAGTCACGTGGTGCCAGCGACCGAATAGGTCGACAACCTTAAAGTCCACCATTTCAATACTCTGAGCCTTAACAAACTTGAGTACTTCTGCATTCGTAAGAACCATCTTTGCCTCCTATTAGCGGGATTCACATAACCTTTGGTGCTGCCCGCAACTTACCATGGCTTGGTCTCTAACACGCATCAATTCTCCTGATTCTTGGAGTAATTGGTCGCTATGAAACCACAAGTTGGAGCGGAAGTCAACTGGGTAACGCTCCTCGCGCTCCGATCCGTGTGTCTGTCCGGCTGAGGCGGTCACGCTGATACATGGCTTACTCAGTGTGAGAGTGTAGTGCCCAAGACTGTATATGTCACGCTACACATTCATTTTCACTTGAAGGGGTCCCACCGCACCGTCTGCTTCTCATACGCAGGCGGGAATAGCTTCAAAAACTCGTCGTAATAGAGGAGTTCTTTGAACGTGGCGAATGGCATGCCATAGGCTGACTTTGGGCGCCTCTTTATCTCTTCGGGGTCGATTACCTTGGATACCAGCATGTCCATGACGTTATCTGTGCCGACCCCCATGGAGAACCTGAGCTTCTCACGATTGACAATCTTTTCGGGAAGCATGTCGCGGAACGCCTCACGCAGAATAAACTTTTCTATCTGTTGCTCACCGTAAATCTTCCACGCCATCGGTATCTTCTTGGCGAAAGCAACAATCCTGGCGTCCAGGAATGGTATCTGATACACTACGGCTTTCGCCATCCAGCCCCTGTCGAGGCGCCTCAGAGCAGTGTTGTAGGCAATATCCAGCAACCTCTGGGCAAGCTGCTCCCGGTGTGCGTCGCTGGTCACTTTGGGGTTTTTTAGAACCATACGGTATCCCCCAAATAATTCATCGGCCCCTTCACCAACCAGGATAGCATCGGTGTATTCCTTTGCCATGCGCGCAACGTAGTAGTTGGAGATAATGCCCGATATACAGTCCTCGTCAAAACTCTCAAGGTGCCAAACTAGCCGGGGAATCAAATCGCAAATGTCAGAATCGGTTATCCGGTAGATGTGAAGACGGTGCTCAAGACCGAGGAATTGAGCCATTAGCACAGCATTTTCCAGGTCGGGACCGGGCGCGCTGTCAATGGTGCCGGTGAACAGGTGCAGGTTCGGATTGTACTCCTTGGCGATGGCGGCCACAATAGAGCTGTCCAGACCACCGCTCAACGAGACGCCCCGTACGCCTGGCATTCTTTTCTGCACTGCCTCTATGAGGAGTTGACGGAGAGTCATAGCTGCTTCCTTTATGGTTCCCGGCTCAGGCACATCAGGAACAAAAGGCTCAAATGGCTTCAGTCCTTCGTTGGTGCTGTAGAGGTGGCCAGGAGGCAACTCATTGACGTCAAAGCGAATGTGGTCTATCATTCCCTTCATTTCGCTGCTGAAGCATAACAAGCCATGTTCCGACCCGTAAAAGAGAGGTCTGGCGCCCACAGGGTCCCGTGCCAGGATTACTTCGCCTGCGTCAGCGATGGCGCACGTGTAGCTTCCCTCAAGCAGGGAGAAACACCCCCTGCCGTGTTTCTCATAGAACTCCTTGAACAGCTCAACATCATGCTGGCCCGGGGCTCTTTCGTTGAACAACTCTCCATCAAAAACGACGAATGGAGGTCTTGAGAGCGAGGTGCAGCAAGTTCTCTCTGGCGTCAGATTGACTTCATTGGCGCCCAGAGCGCCGTGGCGGTTAGGCAGGGTTCGCACGACCGCATTGTCTGGGCCGCGGTGTCGCATTCGCTCCAGCATCTTGCCAACCTGTTGTCCGCATCCCTCCAGCACGTCTTCATTCAGTGAAAAGATTCCGGCTATGCTTGCCATACAACACTCCTTTGTCGCACATATTTCTGCTGCCTGTGTCTACGCCTCAGCCTGTCTGTTAGTAGCCCTCGAGCACCTTGACCGCGTCGAAGGCATCAACACAATAGGCATCAGCACCTATCTCTTGGGCAAACTCCTCGGAGACAGCGGCGCCACCGATGAGCACTTTTACACTGTTCCTGAGCTTGCTTTCCTCAAGAGCTTTGATCACCACGCCCATTTCAGTCATGGTGGTGGTAAGCAGGGCTGATAGTCCTAGGTATCCCGGTTTTTCTTCCCTCACGAATTCAACCACTTTCTCTGTGGGCACGTCTACTCCCAGGTCATGCACCTCGTAACCAGAGCCTTTCAGCAGGATAGCAACGATGTTCTTGCCGATATCGTGGATATCCCCCTTTACTGTGACAATGGCGAATTTCCCCTTGGGCTTCACGTTCGCTGACTCCAGCACTGGCTTCATAATATCCATCGCCGCTCCCACCGCTTCAGCCGAGGCAAGCATGTCCGGAATAAAATACTCTTTGGTAGAGAACTTCTCACCGACCACCTGCATCCCAGCAGTCAAGCCGTCGGTTATTATCACCTGTGGGGAGATATTCTTCCCAAGAGCTTGTTGTACGAGTTCCACCACGCCGGGTGTTCCGGCAAGACTATCATCTATCCCCACATCTTCCTGCGTCTTTCTTCCCTGTATCACATTCTCTTTAATTGTCGCAATTATATCCTTGCTCATGCTAACTCCCGTTTTCATAAATGTTAAGTCGTGGTAATATGCCGGGAATTTCTTCGAATATTCTGGCAGTTGTCTCTTGATCGATGTGTTCCACCGGTCTTGCCAGCAATTCCTTCATCCGTTCATAGGCAATCTCGAAAACATCATCCGCCTCACCACTTCCCTCAAAAGGATATACCCCAGATATTTCCCCACTACGCAACAGGGGACGAATATAGCCTATGTACAGCTTTTGCGGCGTAGCCCCCACCTCCCGTATCTGCTTCAGCATTGCTTCCAACTCCGGCTGGTCAATCCGCGGCTGCCGTACGAAAAACTCTATCATCTTGAAGTGGGCATCGTCCAAGACCGCCTGGAGCAGACAGAAGACAGAATTGCAGTCCAGCAAACCAAAGGCACAGTGCAGGAACTGAGGTCCTGACATGGTGACCACTATATCCGAAAACAGCCTCTCTATCGATGATTGCTGGCCAGGTATCTTCGAGTCACAGACGCCGGAAGTAGAGTAGTTGGGGAGCCTGTAGAAACGTGCCATCTGGACACAGCCGATGTTGTACTGACTGGTCTCGACAGAGCCGTAGGAATCACCCAGGGTGTCCATCCTGGCTCTGACCGGCACGCTGCCGTAGAGCACTGGGGTCCCCGGTTTTACCAGTTGCCCCAGAGTTATACCTGCCAACACCTCCGCATTTATCTGAGCCATGATACCGGCTTCCTTGATAGGTGCGGTGGTGCCCGCTTGTGGTGACGATGACACAACAATTGGCAATCCCCGGCGGCATACTTCAATGAAAGTATCTGTAGTGTCATCGACAAACTGGAGTGGGCTCTTCACCAGACACGTGATAAATGAGATGATGGGGTTATCCTCAAGTGCCTTTTTGCCTCCAGCGATGAGTTCTGCCATCCTCACCACGTTGTCAAGCTGTTTTAGACTGGTCAACCCGCTCATGAAATGCTTCGTATTGTTATTGAGCGCGGCGAAAAATTTATTGACGTCTTTGTTCTCCTCAGTTATGTCACGGTCCTGGATATTTACGGTGCGAATGTAGCCATCAACCATCTCCAGATGCTCACAGACATGGGCTGACTGGCACAGGTCATCAACTGTACCTCGCCTGGGCTTGAACTCAGGTACCCTAATCTCCCTGGTAGGGTCAGCCTTATTCAGATAGGTAGGAAAATCGACATCCAGCCAGATATTGGTCTCCGAGCCGGTGATTAAATATACCCTGGGCTCGTCACCGTGTAGAACAAGCGTGTTATCTGGATTCCGAGCCCCCAGTTTCACGGTCTTGGGAGCTGAGTTCATCGCACTTAATACCACCCGCTCTGGTATCTTTACCTGCCAGCTCTGATGGTCACCAGCGATGGACTCAACCGCTGCGCCATGACTATGGAGTATATCCACTGCTTCCCGGTTGAAGCTTATTAGCCCGGGGTCAGTCAGTATCTTCATGGAAGCCTGGTGAATTAGCTCCACCTGCTCCCTCGTCAACCTCTCGTATGGTCTATCAACAAGTATTCCTTTTCTTGGCACCATCTCCTTCCTTCAGATAATAAGTCTGCAATAGAATGATTGCTATTCTAGTTCTCTGTGCCGGAACTGAGAGCTTCCACCACAGCTACAGCCTGAAAGCCATCTGCGCCATATCCATCAGCGCCGATGCTTTTAGCAAACTCCTCTGAGACAGGTGCTCCGCCGACTACAATCTTAACCTGATCCCTAAGCCCATTTTCCTCAAGCATTTGTATCACATCCGCCATGCGGGCCATGGTGCTGGTGAGCAGGGCGGACAAACCCAGGAACTGTGGTTTTTCCTCCCTTACTGCATCTACAATGACCTGAATGTCAACATTGTTTCCCAGGTCTTTGACAGTGTATCCTGCCCCACGAAGCAGAATGGACACTATGTTCTTGCCGATATCGTGAAGGTCATCTTTCATCGTAGCCACAATTATCTTGCCCTTGGCATTAACACCACTCCCAGCAAGGTATGGCTCAAGCATTTCCATGGCTGCTCCAACTGCCTGT
Source organism: Dehalococcoidia bacterium (assembly GCA_049678605.1). Lineage (GTDB taxonomy): Bacteria > Chloroflexota > Dehalococcoidia > GIF9 > AB-539-J10 > RBG-13-51-36. Next base: position 32,193 of record JBAUEM010000013.1, on the reverse strand, counting down.
GCCGAAGCTAGCATATCAGGAATAAAGTATTTCCCCGCTTCAAATTTTTGTCCCACAATGTTCATACCACCAGAGAGCCCCTTAGTGATTATGTCCTTAATACTCAAGCCGGAGGCAAGAGCCTTCTCAATAAGCTCGGTAACGCCGGGCTTACCTACCATCCCTTCATCCATACCTTCGTCATCCCTGGTCATCCTCCCTTGGATAACATTTTCCTGGATTAAGCTGATTATGTCCTCTGGCATTATCATCCTCCAGTTTCAATAATTTATTAAGCTGCCTGGCTTGTTGGACATCAGTTAGAGCATTGTACATGCTCACCCGAATTTATATTGAATCTTACGGTTTCTATCGGTACTTTTGAAAGCTGCGGTGGGTTCAATCTACTATGTTACCCTTTCTGTGTGCCCTCAGGTATGCCCTGCATGAAGGGTCTTTTCCTACGAGCATATCGGCTACCTTGATAAGACTCATCGCTTTATTATCAAGCGGGTCAACAATTACTGCATCTAAGCCAGCATAAGCGGCCATTAGCAAGAAGGCGCGGTTCACTAACTTTCTCTTGGGCAGGCCATATGAAATGTTACTCAGTCCCATCACTACCCTGGTACCAGGATAGCGTGATTTGATTTGCTCTATGGTCTTTAATGTGACCAATCCCTGGCGTGTATCCACAGCGATAGGTAATACAAGCGGGTCAAATAATACTTGTTCTGACTTTACCCCCAAACCAGTCAGGTATGCCATTATCCGTTCGCAAGCACTCAGACGCTTTTCGACGCGGTCAGATATTCCTTCTGTTCCCATGGCCAGTGCTATTACCCAGGCCTGTCGCTCGGCTACCAACGGGCCGATAGATTCCAACCTCGCTGGCTCCGCAGTGACCGAATTAATTATCAATCTCTCACCCTGGTATTCCTGTAGTGCAGCCTTGATGACCTCTGGAGAATCACTGTCAATAGCCAGTGGCTGCTCAATGGCAGCCTGGATTATTCCCACCAGCCACCTGATAGCTGCAATTACTTCCTGTAGTGAGCCATGACCACTGCCAGCGTTTACATCAATGAAATCAGCTCCGGCTAGCGCCTGAGCTTTAGCCAGGTTTACCAAGAACACCTCATCTCTCTTGTCAATCGCCTCAGCGACTAACCTGTTTGTTGCGTTTATGTTTTCTCCGATTACAAGCATATTTTAAGCAACTATCTCCTTGATTTGTGATAGTACTTGCTGTCTTATCGGCGCGGGGAGGCTGTATTTAGGCTTAACCAGAAGCTCCTTTACAATTTCTGAAGCTCTTTCCCATGTCGCCTTTCCGCCTTTGGCTAGCCATTCTTCTTGGCTATTCCTGTCGCTCAGAGACGGCTGGTAGTGCTCGCTGCGCATGAAGTGCCTTGTATGTCTGGCAGCTACGAAATCACCTCCCGGTCCTACCTGCTTTATGAGGTCAAAGGCCAGAGTGTCATCATCCACTTTGATTCCATCTACGGCTCTCATCACCATGCCCAGTATCTCGTTATCCATGACATACTTCTCATAACACACGGTCATTGCGAACTCCATAAGCCCAGCAGCATCATGAATGAAGTTAGCTCCTGAAAGTGCACAGAGCAGGTTGGTCAAAGCAGACTCATAGCCACTCTGGGCATCGAGCGCTTTAGAATCGGTCATGCCGCCAGTAGCATAGAAAGGAAGTCGATAGAATTGTGCCATCTGGGCGCCAGCTGCGTTGAGCAAGCCCATCTCAACTGAACCTGCCAGGTACTTTAGGTCCCTCAGGTCAGTATTTGTAGCGACCGAGCCGAAGAGGACCGGTGTCCCAGGGTTTACAATCTGGGTAAGCATTACACCCAACAGCGAATCTACGGTTTGGACTACCAGGGTTCCGGCGAGCGTAACCGGTGAAGTGGCACCGCACAACGGTTCGGCGGGACAAGCTACAGGTATGCCATTTCTGGCAATGGTCACGAGCAAGTCGCCATATGTCTTGTCTATCCTTAGTGGGCTTATGATGCATGCTATCATGGATATCAGGGGGCGCTGGCGAAGATTTTCAGCAGAGCCGGCAACAATTTGTGCCATCCGTATCACCTGTTCCGCACCATCAAGCGTATAAACACCCCCCATAACATGCTTGGTGGTATTGTCCAGTCCGGCGAAAAACCGGTTCACATCTACCTGTTCCAAAGGCAGTTCATTGGGATATGTCGGCAGCAGAAAAAAGTGGATGTTATCCAGCTTATCAACCAATCTGGCAATGCATCGCAGGTCTTCCATGCTTGCCAGTCTTTTCTGGTTAACATCCGGCTGATAGACATAAAGTGCCGTGCCACCTGTTCCAGCATATACTCGCCGGCCGCCCAAAATAATATCATGTGCTTCATCCTGCCCACAGAGTCTAATTTCCGATGGTGCCGCTTCAATAAGCTCCTTGACTTTGCCCTCATTCAGCCGCACCAAGTGCTTTTCCCAATCCACCCTGGCTCCAGCTCCCTCGAAAAGCTCCAGAGCTATGTCTGACTGCACCTCAAAGCCCACCTCTTCAATCACTTGCATCGCAGTCTGGTGCACCCTCAATATAGATTCTTCAGTTAGAACCTTGAAACTGCCTCCCTCCAGTCCTTTGCGGGTCATTATCCTTGACTTTACCTCCTTCCTGGACAATCTTGTTTCGTGCAGGTTTTGCAAGGGTTGTAGTTCTCCACATTGTCGATTGAGGGTCCGATACCGATAATGCCCGAAATTGACTTCTGAGGAATCATTAGACACTCCCCAGTCAAGCGAATCCCTAACGTATTACCGGTTAGAGCATAGAAGAGCATCCGTTGCTGACCTATGTTCCAGTCGCAATAGCCAGGACTAAAGCGTCGGCTGGTGACAAGTCCCTGAGCCTTAGCTATCTCCTTTATTTTGTCTTGGACAAGGTCCGCCACCTTCTCAACAGCGCCTGACCCTATTGCATCTAAAACAGTCGCCTGGAGTATGAGCCCGTCTTTGGCTAGCTGAGATGTTGTCTCCTCCAGGTATTTGCCTATTGTCACCAAGAATATTGCAACCTGGTGACAATGCTCCAACAACTGGGCGATAACCTGGCTCTTGAAGATAATCGAATCTTCAATTAATGCGATGGAGCCTCGAGCCCACTCCACATCCTTGATGATATAGGAATATGACGGGTTAATAAGGTAATGAGCGTGCTCTGTATAGTCATCAATTAAAGAAGAAATACGTGCTGACAGCTTGTGACCATCATTATACCCTATGTAGTGGCACAATTGCTTTTTATCGATTTCAATATCGACATCGACTCTATCGTTAGTGACAAGCATACTACTATGACCTTCCTTTCATTCTGCATGCTACGCGCTAATGCTTTTGCCTCGTATAGGGCAAAATCTGGGAATCTGGGAATAATGAATATTCAGCCGAGGGGCGATTTTGAGCGTAGTGAAGACTGATTCCTGGTAATTTGGAAAAACTTAAAAAATTAGAATCAGGATGTAAACAAAATTAACTTTGCATTATGAACAGGGTGATCCAGTTACTGTAAGAGAAAAGCACAGAGATAGCCCCGGATTAATCTCATCCTGCTTAGCTCACAACATCTCATGTCCTCCTTCTGAGATTTTCTCCCTCCTTTCCTGACCATAAGCTGAGGTATGATATCATAGAATCCACCCCTCTGTCCAACTAGTAATTGGAATCGTCTAAAATCTAACCTAAAATCCCTAGAATATAGCTCGGTTACTACTATCCTGAAGAAGGTTAAACCAGGCTATGGAAAGGGTGGATATGCACTAATATGAGGAAGTCAACTTTGCCCTGAGCGTTTATCATAGCCAACTCAAACTCACGCCACCTTCACCGCTGTTCCATAGGCTACCATCTCAGCAGCTCCGGATATCACCATCGAGGTTACAAACCTGGTGCCTACTATGGCATTAGCACCCATTTTCTCGGCCTGCTCAATCATCCTCTGTAGTGCTTCCTCCCGAGCCTGTGCCAGCATTACGGTGTAATCTTTAACTTCGCCGCCAACAATGCTTCGCAAGCCAGCCATAATATCATGCCCCATATGCCTGGCCCTGATAGTGCTGCCTCTAACCAAACCCAGTGTTTCTGTTATTCTTTTGCCCTCTATCTGTTCTGTGGTAACAACAATCATTTTTCTACCTCCTTGAATTTCTCCTTTTCCTCCTTGGATGCTCGATACCTCTCCCAACCTAGCGATGCCAGAAGAATAATAAGCCCTACAGCTATAGCAGCGATGGCAATCTTAACTGGCAAGGGCAGCTCTAAGAAAGCCAAACGGAAGAACCAATAAAGCCCCCAGCCTATCAAAATGCCCAGGCCGACTGCTAGCAAGATACCGCCGATCTTTCTCAAGCTACTCCTCCCTGAATCGGTTGGTGATGGGCAGTCTCCTATCCCGGCCAAAGTCTCTGGGAGTTATCTTTATACCGGGAGCAGTTTGGCGGCGCTTATATTCACTCCTGTCTACCAAGCGAGCTACCTTTGTAACTATGTCACGGTCAAAACCCATGGCTATAATCTGGTCAATTGTCACGTCATCTTCCACATAAGCCTTTAAAATAGGGTCCAATACTTCATATGGTGGCAGGGTATCGATATCTTTTTGGTCTGGTCTTAGTTCAGCCGATGGTGCTTTGGTTAAGATGGCAGGTGGTATCACTTCTTTCCCGGCCTGGCGATTCTTGTATCTGGCTAATTCAATGACCAGTGTCTTAGGGACATCCTTCAGGGGAATAAACCCTCCAGCCATATCCCCATAAAGGGTAGTATAGCCCGTGGCTGTCTCGCTTTTATTGCTGCAAGCAAGCACCAACCAGCCGAACTTATTGGACAAGGCAAAGAGAATATTGCCCCTGACCCTTGCCTGAATGTTCTCCTCGGTGACATCCGGTTGAGTATCCTTAAAGGGCTCCGCCAGTGTTTCCAAATAGGAGCTAAACGCTTTCTCAATGGGTATTACCTTGAACTGTATTCCTAGATTTCTTGCTAAAGCTTCGGCGTCTGATTTGCTGCCCGGCGATGAGTAGCGAGAGGGCATGGAAACACCTATGACATTGTCAGCCCCAAGAGCATCTGTTGCTATGGCAGCTACCAGACTTGAATCAACCCCACCGGATAAACCGATAACTACTTTCTCAAAGCCGTTCTTGTGCACGTAGTCTCTGGTACCGAGGACAAGGGCCTGGTAAATCTCAGCAAGTTCATCCAGTCTGTCAATTCGTCTTGGCGGCAAAGGAGGCCTGGCAATTGCCGGATACTCACTTGACACCTCTATTTTGGTAGCTCCTTCTAGTTTCTCCCTGACCCATGGCGTTTCTTTCCTTCGTCGAGGATCATGCAACTGAGAGCGGAATACCGACTCCACATCCAAATCAGTTACTATAAAGTCTTCCTCAAACTGCTTCCCCCGAGCAATGAGTTCTCCTTTTTCATTGATAATCAGACTATTGCCGTCAAATACAAGCTCATCTTGTCCTCCCACCAAGTTATTATGGACAACAATAGCTACACTGTCTGATGCTCTGGTAGCAAGCATCCTTTCTCTAAAGAGCCCTTTCCCAGCATGATATGGGGAGGCACTTATATTAAGCAACACCCTTGCTCCGGCATAGGCCTGTACAATTGCCGGCCCGGCTTCATACCACATATCTTCACAGATAGTTATACCTATGCCGATGCCATAAATGATGAAAACGGGATATTCCCTTCCTGCCTGAAAATACCTATTTTCATCAAACACGCCATAGTTCGGCAGATAAAATTTATGGTAAACGCCCACCAATTTTTTGTCACAGAGCACCGCGGCAGCATTGTAAATATCGCCATCGTTGTCAACGAAGCCCACCACTACCGCCATATCTGAGCTGTGCTCTATTATTTTGTTAAGGCTTTCCCTGTTTTGCTTAATGAATTGTGGTTTAAGCAGCAAATCTTCAGGGGGGTAGCCGGTTATAGCCAATTCAGGGAAAGTGAGCAGGTCAACTCCCAGCGATTTTGCTTGGTCAATGAATTGCACTATCTTCTTGGTATTACCGCTGAGGTCACCCACAGTAGAATTAATCTGAGCTATCCCAACCCTGATGCTGTGCAATCTGCCTCCTTATGGCAACAAATAGTATAGCAAACATTAATAAGCATTTTCCGTAGTCTATAGAGGCTAATGCAGGATAGACCGCCCTTTTATTCAAATGCTCTTGGCCCACTCCACAGCGTTCAGGAAAATGCGGAAGCCGTCCCCATAATCCCGCCGGGGCTCTCTGGTCCACCTTGGATGTTGCGTCCAACGGATGAATCGCTCCGGGTGTGGCATCAGGGCAAAAATGCGACCAGTAGCATCGCAGATGCCGGCTATATTGTTCACTGAACCATTGGGATTGTGGGGGTAGCCGGCCCGAATGTCTCCTGTCTCGTCAGCATAGCAAAGTGCCACATTTAGCTCTTCTAGCGCCCCTGGTTCAATTACCACCTTGCCCTCTCCGTGGGCCACTGGGAGATACATAAGGTCTATTGCCCGTGTAAAAATGCAGGGGCTTGTTTTGTTGGCGCGGAGATAGACCCAGCAACACTCAAACCTGCCGGAATCGTTGCCAGCTAGGGTTAGCGATTGCGAGTTTTCACCCCTCGACTTAGGTAACATGCCAGCTTTCACCAGGACCTGAAAACCATTGCAGATCCCCAGAATGAGCCTGCCATCGTCAACAAACTTTTGAATTTCGTCCCCTAGCTTGAGTCTTAGTTCGTTGGCCAGGATTTTCCCGGCCGAGACATCATCCCCATAAGTAAAACCGCCGGGGATGACCATTATCTGATAATCGGAGAGAGGCTTCTGCCGACGGATAAGCTCATCCACGTGGATCAAGTCCACCTGTGCCCCGGCTAGTTCGAAGGCAAAGGCGGCTTCCACGTCGCAGTTTGTCCCCGGGGCTCGCAGTATCAGTGTCTTCACCTTAACTATCATGTCAAGTTCTACCAGCGAAGAGGTCTCTGCCAGGCCTCTTTGAGTTCAGCAATGAGAGCTGAAAGCACTATTTCCCCGTTAAGACCGTAGACCTCGAGCCTTTCTTTACTTGTAACCTGACCGCTGGCGGCGAAATCGACCCCAGCCATCATACCCTCGAACTGGTGCTTATCCTCCGGGGCCACCTCTACCAGGAACCTGGTATTCGATTCGGAGAAGAGCACGTAATCGTCTCGATTCATGGCTTCGCCCAGCGGCACTTGCCCCAAACGGATTACCATCCCTAAACCTCCGGCGAAGGCCATCTCAGCGGCAGCCACCCCGATGCCCCCTTCACTCAGGTCATGGCAGGCCTTGACCAGGCCTTTCTCCATGACAGCGCTGAGGGCGTCCATGAGCCTCTTCCCTTTCTTGGAGTCAACCCTGGGCACCCTGTTCCCCACATAACCATGAATGCCGTAGTATTGTGAGCCGCCAAGCTCATTCCACGTGGTGCCGATGATGTAGACCAGGTCGTCCTCTCGCTTGCAATCCATTGTAACTGCCCTCTCCACATCATCCATCATCGCCACTGCGGAGATGAGCAGCGTGGGTGGAATGCAGATGCTCTCTCTTTCGGTCTCAAACTCATTATAGAGACTATCCTTTCCGGAGATGAAGGGAGTCTCGTAGCTGAGAGCAACATCGTAGCAGGCTTGCGCCGCCCGCACCAGGCCACCCAGTCTGTCCGGCTTGTCTGGATTGCCCCAACAGAAGTTATCCAGCAGCGCCACCCTCCGAAGGCTGCCCCCAACAGCCACAACTTGCCGCAACGCCTCATCTATAGCGGAGGCGGCCATCCAGTACGGGTCGATGTCCCCATACTTGGGATTGATGCCATTGGCGACGACGATGCCCATATCTGAATCGAGTATCGGTCTGACGATGGCGGCGTCACTGGGGCCATCATTGTTTACCCCCGTGAGGGGCTTGAGAACGCTACCACCCTGCACTTCGTGGTCGTACTGGCGTATCACCCATTCTTTACTGCAAACATTCCACGAGGCCAGAATACGAAACAAGTCTTCACACAGGTCAGTTGGCTGCGGAAAATCCGGCTCTGCATGCTGTGGCAGCTCCCAGACGGCCTCCTTTTCCAATTGAGGCAGCCCTTTATGCAGGAAATCCATATCGAGGTCGCCAACCAGATTGCCTTCGTAGAAAAGCTCAAGCCGTCGAGTATCGGTGAACTCTCCGATGACGGTAGCTTCCACCCCCTCACCCTGGAAAAGAGAAATCAACTCGTCAACCGTGTTTGGTGGCACAGCCAGCACCATCCGTTCCTGAGATTCAGATATCCATATCTCTGTGTAGGAGAGCCCCAAATACTTTAGAGGGACTCGCTCCAGGTAAACACGCACGCCTGTTTCCTCAGCCATCTCCCCCACCGCCGATGAAAGCCCACCTCCTCCACAATCGGTGATCCGCCGGTATAGTCGCCGGTCTCGCGTCTTGAGGAGGACATCAATCAGCTTCTTCTCCGTAATGGGGTCGCCAATCTGAACGGAGCTTGCGGAGATAGCCTCCGATTCCTTGGTAAGCTCTCCCGAGGCGAAGGTAACGCCATGAATGCCATCACGTCCGGTCCTGCCCCCCACCAGAACCACCAAGTCTCCAGTCTGCTGCTGGCCCCTCTGGCTCATGCTCGCGGGTAACAGACCTACTGTCCCGCAGAAGACCAAGGGGTTACCTAGGTATCGCTCGTCAAAGAGGATAGCACCGTTTAGCGTGGGTACGCCGAGTCGGTTCCCGTAGTCAGCCACGCCGGCGCGGACGCCCTTGAAAATGCGGCGGGGATGCAACACACCACGGGGGAGTTTATCATCGGGAAAATCAGGAGGAGCAAAGCAGAACACATCGGTGTTCAGGATAGGCTTGGCCCCCAGTCCCGTCCCTAGGATATCGCGAATGACACCACCTATCCCCGTCGCTGCCCCTCCATAGGGCTCCACCGCCGAGGGATGATTATGCGTTTCTACCTTAAAACAGACGGCATAGCGGCCATCGAAATCTATTACGCCGGCATTGTCCCGAAAAACCGAAAGGCACCAGGGCTTTTTTAACTCCTCGGTGACCTTCATCACGGTGCTCTTAAGCAGGTTGTCGACAACAAGCTGACCTAGCCTGATTCTGCTCTTGAAGGTCTTGTGAATGCAGTGCTCAGACCAAGTTTGCGCCAGGGTCTCAAGCTCCACATCGGTGGGATTGCGGCCCAGCCTTGAGAAGTAATCCTTGATGCGCCTCATTTCGCTTAGATTCAACCAGAGCCTGTCCTTGCTCACCCCCATCAGACCGTCATCGTCCAGGTTAAGCAAATCTACAGTAGTTAAGACAAATTTGTAGGTTGTGGAGGGGAGAGCAACCACCTCCCGCTTCGTGACCACGTGCTGGATCAGGCTATTGACCAACAGCTTATCGCAGACAGATTGAAGGGTCTCCTCCGAGAGATCGCCCCATAAGGAATATTTACGGGCGGTCTTCACTGACATAACCGTAGCTATGCCGAGGTCGCGGATTGCCTTGCCGACGCTCTCCTCCACAGGATCCGTCACGCCAGGGTTGTAGGCCACCTCGATAACGTGGTCATCCCCACCCTCGATACGAGATAAGGGCCCCTCGCCCCAAGAAAAATTCTCAACCACAGGGTCAGCCAGTAGTTCCTGGCCGATCTTTTTCACCTCCGCCTCATCCAGCTCTCCCTCCAGAAGATATACATCGCTGACCCTAGCTCGTTTTACAGTCGTGACACCAATGTCACGGATGTCCATCTCTAGCCTGTCTCCCCTTGGGTCGGGGAAACCGGCCTTTACTGAAACCTCGATTCGAAACAAGAGACTTACCTTTCTACAATTTCCAGGAGCCCACCATCTTTCAAGACCCAAACTGGCTACCTCGAAGGATTTCGTCCTCAGAGTTGTGGGACAGTTTTTGTCTGACCATATTCAAGAAATAGCTATGGAACCTCAAGTCGTCAGTGAACTCCGGGTGGAAAGCACAGGCCAGCAGCCGATTTTGCCTGGCGGCGACGATGGTGCTATCGGGAAGACAGGACAGGATTTTTACACCTGGCTCAGCCTCTTTGATGATCGGGGCTCGAATGAAAACAGCATGGAATGGCCCTTCACCCACAGGCGGTATCTCCAAGTCTAACTCAAAGCTATCAATCTGGCTGCCAAAGGCGTTGCGCCTGATCTTCGTATCCATGAGGCCTAGAGTCTCCATTTCATAGTTGGAGACACTCTTGGCAAGCAAGACCATCCCGGCACAGGTCCCCCAAATAGCTAAACCATCTCGAGCCATCTCCCTTATGGGCTGAATCAACCCAAAACCCTCCATGAGCTTCAGCATGGTAGTGCTTTCCCCGCCAGGGATAATGAGCCCATCCATTGTATCGAGTTCATGGGGCAGACGAATTGGAGGGGCCTCTACACCCAATTGTTGCAGCATACCAATATGCTCTATGAACGTTCCCTGTAGAGCGAGAACCCCCACCCTCATATCTTGTCGATTTCCTGAATCGATTATTATGGCTAAAATCGCGCTTCAAGCGCAGACTCACGGGATTATCCCCTGGGCCAAGGCTCATAATACACCAAACGACGGAGCTAAGCAAGCTCTTAATCGGTATACTGAAAAAATAATTGGAACGGATTATAGTTGACAAGCATGACTTCGCTCTGGTATTGTGGAAAACGGTTTCCTATTTCCCAGAATACCGGAGTGCTACCATGGGTTTCGAAACACAGGACGTAGAAAGAAAGACAATCGCCATCATGAGAATTCTGAGGGACTCGCCGGAGCCTCTTGGAGCCAGAGTTATTGCGCAGAGTTTGAAGGACCACGGGGTTGAGCTAGGCGAAAGGGCGGTGCGGTACCACCTTAAACTAATGGATGCGCACGGGTTTACACAGAGTGAGGGAAGGGATGGGAGGTTAATTACACAACTAGGCCTTGAAGAATTAGAAAGTGCTTTAGTTAGCGACAAGGTTGGGTTTGTGGCTTCTAAGATTGAGTTTCTGGCCTATCAAACGGACTTTGACATAGATAAGCATCAAGGCAAGGTTCCTGTAAATATCTCCTTTTTTCCTGAGAAGCAATTTAAGAAGGCGATCGAATTTATGAAAAGAGTTTTTCAGGCCGGGATTTGTGTTAGTGACCTTGTGGCTGTAGCTTGTCAAGGTGAAAAATTAGGGGGGATAATGGTGCCCCAGGGTAAAATAGGTCTAGCCACTGTTTGTAGCGTTATAATTAATGGTGCTTTGCTTAAAGCGGGCATTCCTATGGACTCCAAATTTGGTGGCATCCTTCAAATTAAGAACCACAAACCTTTGCGATTTGTGGAGCTTATCCAATATTCGGGCTCATCCTTAGACCCTTCAGAGATATATATTGCCAGTAAGATGACTAGCGTTGGTCAAGTGGCTAGAAAAGGGGAGGGGAGGATTTTAGCCAACTTCCGAGAAATACCGGCTATATGCCAACCCGGAGCAGAAAAGGTCGTTGCCGGCTTAAAAGAAGCTAATCTGAATGGAGTGCTTATGATGGGCGAGGTGAGCAAGTCTGTGTGTGAGGTTCCTGTGGAATTAAATAAGGTCGGAATGATACTCACAGGGGGGCTTAACTCTGTAGCTGCTGCTGTTGAATCCGGCATAGAAGTGGAAAATCATGCTATGAGTACCGTAATGGAATACCAAGACCTGATTAAATTCTGGGGGTTATGAAATGAATGTAGTAAGAATCATACCATGCTTAGATGTGAAGGATGGCAGAGTGGTCAAGGGAATAAACTTCGTGAATCTGAGGGATGCCCGAGACCCTGTAGAGGCAGCGGAGGCTTATTGCCGGGAAGGTGCTGATGAATTGGTATTCCTTGATATCTTCGCCACCGTGGAGAGTAGAAAGACGCGTTTTGAATGGGTGAAAAGGGTCTGTGAGGTGGTTACGGTTCCCTTTGCCGTGGGAGGCGGTATCGCTAGCCTTGCAGACATGCAGACCTTGTTTGCCCTTGGGGTGAGCAAGGTTTCGATAAATACGGCTGCGGTTAGAAATCCTGAGCTGATAAAAGCATCCTCGAACAAGTTTGGCAAGGATAAACTCGTTGTTGCCATCGATGGACGAAAAAACCCCCTTGGAACTGGTCTTCCACGATTAGAGGTCGTAGTCAAGAGTGGTAGTGAATCCACAGGGATAGACGTTGTTGACTGGGCAAAGAGGGTGGAGAAACTGGGGGTGGGGGAGATTCTGCTCACCAGCAAAGATGCCGATGGCACAAAGGAAGGATATGACCTGGAGATGATCAGAGCTGTGGCAGAAGCCGTCAGCATTCCAGTTATTGCCTCGGGCGGAGCAGGAAAACTGGAGCATCTTTACGAGGCTGTGACAATTGGCAAAGCCTCGGCAGTCTTAGCTGCTTCTATCTTCCATTTCGGGGAAATCTCTATCTCCCAGGCAAAAAAGTATCTGGCTGAGAAGGGAATATCTGTAAGAATCTGAAAATCAAAGACTAAGACACAGTATGCAAAGGGGTGCTTATGAAATGACGAACGATTATGAAAAAGTGAAGGCGATAGTAGATAGATATGGTGGCAACCACGACAGCGTCATCGCAATACTTCAGGATGTGCAATCCGAATATCACTATCTACCGGAATATGCCTTGAGGGCAGTAGCGAGGCAGATGGGTCTTCCCTTGATACAGGTCTGTGGTGTGGCCACCTTTTTTAAGGCATTCAGTTTGAAGCCACGAGGTGAGTATACAGTCACCGTTTGTCTTGGCACCGCCTGCCATGTGCGCGGTGCTCCGTCCGTACTGGATGAAGCGAAAAGGCAACTGGACATCGAGCCTGGCAACACCACCGATGACATGCGCTTCACACTGGAGACGGTGAATTGTCTGGGAGCATGCGCTTTAGGACCTATCTTGGTTGTAGATGGTGAGTACCAAGGACAAATGAGCTCCAGAAAAGTCAAGAAAATCCTTAATAAATACAAAAAGCCACCGAGAGCCCAGAAACATGAAGAGATTACAGTCACCAGTTGAACTTGAACAATTGCGGGTCAAAATACTGAGCCAGCGCAAGCCAGAAAAGCCCTGTATCTCAATCTGCGGAGGCACTGGCTGTCACGCGTACGGATGCGAGGATGTTGCCAAAGCATTCGAGAACGAGATAAAGCGACAAGGGTTAATCAAGCAGGTCGAATTGAAAGTGACTGGATGTCATGGTTTCTGCGAACGTGGTCCACTAATGGTATTGCGTCCTCAAGGAATATTCTACCAGCGCATTAGTCCAGACGATGTTTCTGAAATAATTGCGGAGACGGTCGTAAAAGGCAACATTATCGATAGGCTCCTTTATGTTGACCCGGTGAGCGGAGAGAAGGCGCAGTTTGAAAAAGATGTTCCATTTTACAAAAGACAGCAAAGACTCGTCTTTGGCAATAATGGCCTTATTGATCCCACAAACATAGAGGACTACCTTGCTACAGGCGGTTACTCGGCTCTGCCTCAAGTCCTCTTCAACATGCAACCCCAGGAAATAATTGCCGAAATAAGGAAATCTGGGCTGCGTGGACGTGGTGGTGGGGGATTCCCCACGGGCAGAAAGTGGGAGTCCTGCCGCAATGCTCCGTCTTCAGATGGTATCCGCTATGTAATCTGTAATGCCGACGAGGGTGACCCCGGCGCCTATATGGACAGGAGTCTTCTGGAAGGGAACCCTCATAGCGTCCTGGAAGGCATGGTAATAGGTGCCTATGCCATGGGGGCACACGACGGCTATGTCTATGTGCGGCTTGAATATCCACTCGCTCTGAAGAATCTGGGCATAGCCTTGGCCCAGGCAAGGGAATATGGTTTTCTGGGTCAGAACATACTCGGCTCCGGTTTTGATTTTGATATCAAGATTTCACGAGGAGGCGGTGCCTTTATCTGCGGTGAATCTACCGCGCTCATGGCTTCCTTGGAGGGAAAGGTTGGAGAGCCTCGGCCAAAGCATATCCACACCGCCCTACAGGGACTTTATGGCAAACCCACTAATCTCAATAATGTGGAGACGTGGGCAAACGTGCCACTTATTATCAATCGTGGAGCCGAGTGGTATAGGCAAATTGGAACAGAAGGAAGTAAGGGGACCAAGATATTTTCTCTGGTTGGTAAGATAAACAATACAGGGCTCGTTGAGGTGCCGATGGGCATTAGGCTCAGGGAAATCATCTATGACATCGGTGGTGGAATTCCCCATGGCAGGAAATTCAAAGCTATCCAAACAGGTGGCCCATCAGGTGGATGCTTGCCTGAGAGTCTCATCGGTCTTCCGGTCGATTTCGACAGGCTTACCGAGGTGGGAGCAATGATGGGCTCGGGTGGTATGATAGTCATGGACGAAGGCACCTGTATGGTAGATATAGCCAGATATTTCATCAAATTCCTCACAGAAGAATCCTGCGGCAAATGCGTGCCCTGCCGTGAAGGACTGGACAGGATGCTGGACATTCTCACGGATATTACGGAAGGAAAGGGGAAGGAAGGAGATATTGAGTTATTGGAAGAGCTTGGCAACCTGTTAAAAGAGGCCTCCCTTTGTGCTCTTGGCAACACAGCCTCCAACCCCGTCCTATCAACCATCAAATATTTTCGTAGTGAATATGAGGCGCATATAAGGGAGAAACGCTGCCCAGCAGGTGTCTGTAAAGCTCTTATTACCTTTACAATAGATGAGGAGAAATGCACTGGTTGTGGGGTGTGTCTCAAGGAATGTCCGCAGCAGGCAATCTCTGGAGAGAAGAAGAAGCCACACACAATCGACCAGTCGAAATGCATAAGATGTGGACTTTGTCGTGACAGCTGTAAGTTTGATGCAATTATAGTAGTGTAAAGGGGGAAGGGAATGATTGAACTGACTATTGATGGTGTCAAGGTAAAAGCAGAGGAGGGAACTACGGTTCTGGAAGCAGCCAGAGAGACGGGCATTATCATTCCAACTCTCTGCTATCATCCCGGTCTCAGCCCTTACGGAGCCTGCCGAATCTGCCTGGTCGAGGTAGTTAAAGGCAATCGTTCGTCACTGGAAGCGTCCTGTACTCTGCCAGTCGAGATGGGACAGGTTATCCTCACAAGTTCAGAGAGGGTGAAGAAAGTGCGCAAGTTGATAATTGAACTACTACTTGCTTCCTGTCCAAACTCTAAGACGCTCCAAGATATGGCAGCAAGTATGGGTGTCAACAGGGTCCGTTTCAAGATAAAGGATAGGGGCTGTATTCTATGCGGGCTTTGCGTGAGATTCTGCGCAGAACAGATGAGGTCTGGTGGTATTGGATTTGTTGGCCGCGGCACATCCCGGAGGGTAGCAACCGCTTTTGATGTCACTCCCGAAGAATGCCGCAACTGTGGTGGTTGTGAGTGGATATGCCCTGTTAACGAACGAGCCTGTATGGCGGGCAACTTGATAGACGGTCTTTGTGGGGCATGTCAGAACCTTGAACCTGTAGAGACTTGTCCTGTTTGCACGGAATGTTCACAAAGTGTTGGTCCATCAGGTCACAAGGTTTATTAGCTAAGAAATTAAGAAAACAGTACAGGTTAACTTAAGAGGAGGTTAGAAATGACATTAACTAGGTATAACGCAACAGCTGCTACGTTGAGTAAGAACAGGACGGGTAGCGACTGGTGCCCAATAAGCGGGATGTGCGTCACTTGTGTGGAAGGTTGTATCGGTATGTGCGAAATTGGTAAGAGCGCATACCGTGGTCACGAGGTTATTTACCCGCAGCCATTTGGTATCATCACTACTGCATCGCAGAAGGCTTATCCAGTTGACCTGTCACATTTCAACATAATGGGAACAGCTGCTGGCGCTGTTGGCATAGAAGAAGACTCGGATAGGGCGATCTTCCCAAATGTTAGCCTTGAGACGAGATTAGGTCAGAATAAAGGAATCAAGTTGCGCCTGCCTCTACTCATTCCTGGTCTGGGTTCCACAAATGTCGCCACTCAAAACTGGGAGGGTTTAGCCATTGGTGCCGCAATGACTGGAATACCGCTCACCATCGGCGAGAATGTCTGTGGCATGGATGTGGATGCGAAAATACAGAATGGAAGAGTGATTCACTCACCTGATCTCGAGAGGCGTGTAAAGCTCTACCAGCAATGGCAGCGCGATGGCTATGGTGCCATTGTTGTGCAGGCAAATGTCGAAGACGGTCGACTGGGTGTACTAGAGTACGCCATAGAGAAACTGGGGGTTAGGGTAGTGGAGTTGAAATGGGGACAAGGAGCCAAAGATATTGGTGGCGAGGTAAAAATCAAGAGTCTCGAAAAGGCACAGCTCCTCAAGAAACGGGGCTACATTGTCCTTCCTGACCCACTTGATCCTGCTACGATAGAGGAGTTCAAGAATGGCGTTTTTACTGAGTTTGAGAGGCATTCACGGGTTGGTATGGTTACTGAAGAGGGCTTCCTTGAGACTGTCACTCAATTGCGGAAGGCTGGCGCTCAATATGTATCGTTGAAGACTGGCGCCTACAGACCTGCAGACCTTGCGCGTGCAGTCAAGTTCTCCTCTATGGCAAAGATTGACTATATCACTGTAGATGGCGCAGGTGGGGGTACCGGCATGAGCCCGTGGCGTATGATGAATGAGTGGGGCGTACCTGGCATAGAACTATGGTCGCTGCTCTATAAATATTGTAGTCGTTTGGCCCGGAAAGGCGAATATGTGCCTGACATTGTCATTGCAGGTGGATTTGTTTTGGAAGACCAGATATTTAAGGGCTTGGCACTATGTGCTCCCTATGTGAAAGCAATAGGCATGGCACGAGCACCTCTCGCTGCGGTTATGGTTGGTAAGACTATCGGTGAAACGATAAATAGCGGACAACTTCCTGTTTATCTCCAGCGATTTGGCAAAACGAGGGAAGCTATATTTGTTACTGCTGAGGGGCTGAAAAGAGAGTACGGCAAAGATTATGAGAGAATTCCAACTTCGGCTATCGGGCTCTACACTTATTACGAGCGGCTCGCCCAGGGACTACGCCAGCTCATGGCTGGAAGCCGCAAGTTTGCCGTCGAGTTCCTCGACCGCAGTGATATCGTTGCCCTCACTCATGAGGCGGCGGAGGTCTCCGGTATACCCCACGTGATGGAGGCAGATAAAGAAGAGGCAGAGAAGATTCTGGGATAAAGGAGAGAAAATACCTATAGCTGGCATTGGCCAGTCGGTCCAAGGTACATATTTCCGCACACTATATCACACCACCCCAAAATCCCTATGTCTTGAGTTCTGCACTGAGCTTACTTTCACTCTTCACTTTCCACCACGTTACAGATCTCGTAAACAGCTGTCTATATAAATAAGGGGACTCATGAGGTATAATACTTTTTAGCTGTGTCAGTGGAGATTCTATGAATATTCCACCGAATCCGATTACAGAATCGAGGCATTTCTAAGTGTTTGCGATACACGTAGAGAATCTAGTCAAGACATATGATAGCCGACGTGTGCTTGATGGAGTTAACCTTGATGTGACGGAGGGTGAGTTTTATGCCCTAATGGGGCCAAACGGTTCTGGCAAGACTACACTTGCTTCAATAATTGCTGCAGTGAAAACGCAAGATAGCGGTATTGTTGAAGTCTATGGAAATAAGCCGGCACAGGCTAAGGAATTCATAGGCTATGTACCGCAGGAGAATTTTTCCTCGCCCAAGCTTTCAGGAAAAGAAAACCTCGTTTATTTCGCTAATCTCCTGGGATATTCCCGGAATCAGGCAAATCAGCTAGTGGTTGAAATGCTAAAAAACGTTGGGCTTTCTGAAGAAGCGGATAAGAGAGTCGCCAAGTACTCTGGTGGGATGAGAAAAAGGTTAGAAGTTGCGACAGTAATTTTCCCTGGTATAAAGGTCCTTATCCTGGATGAGCCGACGACTGGACTCGACCCCGCTGCCAGAAGAGCCTTTTTCAGTATGGTTCAAGAGATTATGGACAGGAAAACCAGTATTATCCTGATTACTCATATCGGGAGTGACGCCGAGCTAGCCTCAAGAGTGGGTCTCATAGACAATGGTAGAATGATAGCCGAAGGCACTCCTGATGAACTCAAGAGGAAACATACTGTCGAGGATGTGATTACCGTGGAGACGGCTGTGAAGACCGATAGTGTGCTCTCAGTATTGAAGAGTTTTAGCATCGACGGAAGGGTGGCGGAATCAGAGGCTGGCTACAAAATCTACTCGCGAAACGGGGACAGAGTACTGGCAGATGTGGTAAGAAGTCTTGATCAAGCCGGATATAAGGTGATGCGTATCGAAATGGCGAGGCCCACCCTTGAAGATGTCTTCTTCAGACTGACCGAAAGGCACTTACAGGAGGCAACCGGATAATTGAGGCAGATATCTGCAGCCTATAACAAGGCAGTCAAGGAGCTACTCAGGGAGAAGTCGGCACTGTTTTGGACCATAGCCTGGCCGATAATCTGGGTAATCATTGGAAGCTTCTCATTTACAGGTAGTGCCCCTCAAGAAGTGATTTCTTACATCAAGGGTTCTATCGCCATTTCAATGATGGTTTTCGCTCTGATGATAGCCGGCATGTCCAACCTTCCCGCTAGTATTGCTGGAGATAGGGCAAATGGGCTACTTGCCAAACTCATATCAATGCCCATAAAACCTTACAAGGATTTCATTGGCAGAATTTCTGCCGTGGTTACCCTTTCTTTGCTGGCAGCAGCCCTGGTTATAGTAATTGGTATCGCGGTTGGTGCACGCTTCACAGGAGCTGGAGTCGAGATACCACAGGCTATTGGCTTCGTCTTTCTGGTAATTTGCGCCTCTGCCGGAGTGGGACTCATTATCGGCACATTGATAAAGCATCTTCAGGGCGCGATTATGACAGGGGTTGGCATTGCAGTAATAACATCTGCCATATCAGGCCTATTTGCTCCATACGAGGCCCTGCCGGTGCCACTTCAGGTATTTTCTCGAGTCTATCCCATTTCGTCAGCACAGGCATCAATCGTACACTTGCTGGCCGGACCAGATATGGTTGCGTATAATCCTTTAACTTCCGGCCAGATAGCTCTCACTATAGCTCTTTCCTTTGCACTTCTCGTTATCGGTACAGTCTTATACTCAAGACTCGGTTGGAAGCTCGAGTAATTAATCAACTCTATAAAATGAGAGTGAGTAGTCCTAGCTGATTTCAGGAAATTGCCGAAAATGACTTATTGACAAATACGGGGGGGTCGATAAAATACAAATTGCAATTTTGGAAAGCTAACCTGTTACCATGTGGAGATATAGAGACATTGAGACGGTAATCTCGACTCAAACAATTCGAGTTCCATTGGGCAGTGAGGCAAAGTGAAGAGAAAGTAGGAGAGTGGACTGTTATGGCGCAAGAGACGTGGGAAAATTATCGGGAAAATAAGCATTTCAAACCATCCCCCTTAAACGGTATACGCGTGCTCGAGGTCTGCACTATTTTACTTGGTCCGGCAGGGCCAGCCTTTCTCGGAGCGATGGGCGCTGAGGTCATTAAGTGCGAACTACCACCCACGGGTGACACAATTCGTCAGATGGTCCCATTTGGCCACTTTTTCAGGGATCAGGCACCAGCAGCGGTGCACATCAACACCAACAAATACTGGCTGGGGCTAGATTTACATAAACCAGAAGCGCAGAAGATTTTCTGGGAACTGGCAGCTAAATCTGACATTGTAGAAGATAATTTGAGACCGGGTACGATGGAAAAATGGAACATAGGCTACCGACAGCTCAAAGAAATTAATCCAAGTATTATTTATATCTCAAAGAATGGCTTTGGACAGTGGGGGCAATATGCTGAAGAGAACAGGCCCTCCAACGATGGTGCTGCCCAAGCACTTTCCGGCTATGCCTGGATGTCGAGTTTTCTCGGCCGGCCACCTCTAAAGAGTCGATTGTATGTCTGTGACACTTACGGTGCCTTGATGGGTGAAGTGGCGGTGCTGGCAGCCCTTCATTACCGGGGCAGGACAGGCAAAGGACAGTACATTGAATTGTCGCAAACCGAGAATATCATGCGCGCAATGTCGTGGATCTGGCCTTACCAGCAAATTACCGGCAAAGTGGCCATGCCCACCGGAAACAGGGATGTATCCATCTGTCCTGCCGATACATTCCGCTGCGCTGATGATACTTTCGTGGCTATTGCAGCACCGGCTCCACAGGAGTTTAAGGGACTGTGTACCGCTATGGGCAAGCCGGAACTGGCTGAAGACCCTAGATTTAAAGACCACTTGACCCGGCTAGAGGAAGAAAACGCCACTGCCATCCTCAAAATTATTGCTGCCTGGGTCAGAACCAAGAAACCTGAGGAAATCGAGGAACTGGCTGAGAACTATGGATTCGCTGCATCTCGCGTGTATAGTAGCAAGGATGTCGTGGAGGATGCTCACTTCCGGGAACGAGGCTTTATGACCAAAATCGATGATCCTGTTCTTGGTCCCTACGTCGAATATGAATTTCCTGTGATGATGTCCAAGAGCCCACCTAAGGTCAAGTGGTCCTTGAGACCAGTCGGCTTTGACAACGAATATATAATGAAATATCGCCTGGGTAAGAGTGAAGACGAGATTAAGGAGTTATATCGGTGTAGCGTCCTAGGCAAGTGGGCGGATGTACAGGGATGCCGACCGCCACCTCACTGGGACGGCAAAGCTGGGGTAACCATGGCCAGGGACTGAGCTTTGTTTCGCTAGCGGCAATGAAAAAGGCGGCAAGAATATCCAAGATGGAACAGCAGAGTTGGCCAGCCTGGATAAGGGAAAGAGATGACCCCCGGATTGCTCATACAAAGCGCGAAGCTTTGGATGATATAACCGTGTTGGATCTAAGCTACAAGAGTTTCGCCGGATGCCACTGTGCTTCGCTTTTAGCCGAGTTTGGTGCTGAGGTTTTGAGAATAGAACCTCCAGAGGGCGATTTCCTCAGAATCTGCACCCCTTACGGCATGCTGTATAAGGGTGAAGGCCTTAACTATTTAACCGAGGGCAGGAACAAATTTCATATAACCCTTGACCTTAGTAGACCCGAAGGGAGGAAGATACTTAAAGGTTTAGTCACACAAGTTGATGTACTCATAGAGACCTATAGACCAGGCACTATGGATGAGTGGGGTATTGGTTATGAGCAGCTGAAAGAAATCAACCCAAGGCTGATATTTGCTTCCATAACAGGCTACGGACAGTTTGGACCTATGAGCCAGAGCCAAATGCCGGACTACGATAATATAGGTCAGGCCAGGTCGGGGATACAGTCAGGCACAGGAGAAGTTATGCCCGAGGGCAAGAGCTACAATGAATGCCCTTGGGCGGTTCCCACCAAGGCTGGCCCCTGGATAGCTTGGTCTGTAGCGGGGACATTTATGGCGGTTGGCATTCTGGCTGCTTTGTACTGGAGAGGAATAACTGGAGAGGGGCAAGTCCTGGATGTGGCCAGTGGTGAGGCTTATGCCCGTTTAGATGACTATGCGGCGCTGTGGTATTACGACACGGGAATTATTAGTGAGCGGTTTGGCAACTTGGACGTCGCCGCCTTTCTCTACTGCTTCGCACCGACCAAGAATGGCACTGTTTTCTTGGGTGGCTTGAGGTTGGAGATGTGGCAAGCCTTTGCCGACATGGTGGGAAAGTGGAATGAGTGGGGTGCCGCAAGCTGGCCCAACCTTGCATTTTTTATGCAGAGAGAGGAGCAATTGAAATGGGCACCTTTGATCTTTGAGGAGACGCGCAAGTATACCAATGAAGAACTGGTAAAAATGTCCGTCGAGTATGCCACGAAGGGGCGCCTGGCACCCATTACTCCAGTGGTGGCCCCAGTGTGCTCCCCTGAGGAGGCTATGAAGGATGCCAACTGGCTGGATAGAGGCATCTTCATGCCAGTTCAAGACCCTCTCTATGGAGAGCTTATCGTAGCTCAGGCGCAACACAAGATGACAGAAAGTCCGATACGAACAAAGTGGGTATGCCGACCGGTAGGCTATGATAATGAGCATATCTATCTCAAGTATCTAGGGTGGGGACCGTCCAAGCTAAAGGAGCTGAAACAGAAGGGGGTAATTTAGAAGTTGCCTTGCAAGCTAGATTCTTGGCCAAAGATGATATTTAAATCTTATCAGCACCTCCTCTATCCAGTAGTATTTCTCCTCAGCCGTTAAACCCCTGAACTCTGCCAGCTTATATTGGAAAAGGCTCTGGTTTTCCTAAATTAGGTATTTTAAATTATAATTGGTGGAAACCGAATGGAAATGAACACATCTTCATTAATTGAACACGAAACCAAAATTGAACAGCCTTACCCCCAACATAGGGAGGAAGGCAATAGCATTATGCTGCGCTATTTTATTTGGACCATCGGCTGCCAGATGAACAAGGCAGAATCCCAGCAAATAGCTGGCTACTTAGATTCTGTTGGCCATCAGGTAGCGACTTCTTTTTCCAATGCCGATTTGGTGATTCTCAATACATGCGTGGTAAGACAAAGCGCTGAGAATAAGGTTTTGGGCACCCTGGGTTTATTGAAAGGCCTAAAAAATAAACATCCCAATCTCCAGATACTTGTTACTGGATGTTTGGTCGATTCCGACACCCAAGAATTGAAGAGACGATTTCCTCACGTTGACCTACTATTTAAGCCTGGTGATTACCCTGAGCTAATTGCCTGGGGGCAAAAGCAAGGCATACCTATTGAGCAGAGATTGCTTCGCTACGCTCGCAATGACACCTGGATAGCTCCCTCGCCATGCGCTTTTATCCCCATCATCCAGGGCTGTGATAATTTTTGCTCATATTGCATTGTCCCCTACAGGAGGGGAAGGGAGGTGAGTCGCCCTCTGGGGGAAATAGTCTGTGAAGTGGAAGAGCTAGTAAGACGAGGCATAAAAGAGGTAACCTTGCTGGGGCAGAATGTTGATTCTTACGGACACGATTTGCCCGGGCATCTCGACCTTGCTGATTTGCTGAACGAATTAAGCAGCATAGATGACCTTGCCAGGATTCGCTTTCTGACAAATCATCCCAAGGATATAAGCCTGAAGCTCATTGACACTGTAGCTTCTCTAAACAAAGTTTGTGAGCATCTGGAGCTGCCTGTTCAAGCTGGTGATGATGATATACTGAGGGCTATGAGGCGAGGGTATACCGTGGAACGATATAGAGAGCTTGTTCACACCATTCGCCGCAAGATCCCTCAAATATCTCTGAGCACAGATATAATCGTTGGCTTTCCTGGAGAAACAGAGGAGCAATTTGAGCACAGCCTATCTCTGGTCAAGGAAATGAGGTTCGATGTTATTCATGTGGCAGTTTATTCTCCTCGCCCTGGCACCATTGCCTGGCGGGAATATCAAGATAACATTCCTTCGGAGGTGAAGAAGGAAAGGCTCAATAAGATTGAAGAGCTTCAAGCGGCTATAGCTAGCGAGATTAACTCACAACTTCAAGGCAGGCAGGTGGAGGTGCTGGTAGAAGGCAGGAAGAAGGGGAAATGGTTTGGGCGCACCCGGAGTAATAAGCTGGTATTCTTTGAAGATGCTGGCGACTGGGTGGGCCAATTAGCAAGAATCCAGATTGAGAAAACAAGTCCCTGGTCGCTGAGAGGCGCGGTTAAAAAATAATTAATTAAAGGAGGGTACATGGAAGGTCTAGGCACATGGGGAATGGTCATCTTTTTGGTAGCAATTTTTGCCCTGATGTATTTCTTGATGATCAGACCGAGGCAGAAGCAACAAAAACAACACGAGGAAATGGAGAAGGAACTAAGAGTGAGAGACAAGGTGATTATAGCTGGCGGGATTTATGGACAAATTGAAAGTCTTGGTGAAGATACTGTAATTCTGAAGATAGAGTCAGGAGCAACAATGCGGGTTGCTAGAAGCAGTATACTTGGCAAACAAGAGGTTGGGGAAAGTGGTGGGGGGACATTCTGACATCAGGAGCTTGAGGCATCAGGTGGTCACCATCAGACAAGTTGGGAACGTGATGCGTTTTTGAAACCTGTTCAGTCTTTGTGAGACTCTGCACTTGTGTTTCCCTCTTGACGAAGGGGAGGTAGAGTAAATGAATCACTACGACTATATTATAGTTGGCAGTGGCATTGCTGGGCTTTATATTGCCTTGCTTGCTATAGAACGGGGCAGCGTCCTTATCCTGACTAAGGGGAACATAGATGACTGCAACACCAAATATGCTCAAGGTGGCATTGCTGTTGCCATGGGCAAGGATGATTCTCCCGACCTTCATTTCAGGGATACCATAGCTGCTGGAGATGGCTTATGTGATGCCGAGGCAGTGCGCATTTTGACCGATGAGGCTGCTGATTGCACTGCTGATTTAATCAAATCTGGAGTGCCCTTTGACACTTTGGACGGTGAAATTACCTTGACCAGAGAGGCAGCTCATAGTGTGCCGCGCATTATGCATGCCGGCGGAGATGCCACCGGGGAGCATATCGAGGTTACCTTAAGTCGCCATGTGCGCTCCACTCCTATCAAAGTCTTGGAAAATTGCCTGGCTAGCGAAATTCTAGTCCAGAATGGCAAGGTAACTGGCGTAAGGTCTCTCGATTGCCGAACTGGCTCCATGGAAGAGTATGGCTGCCAATTTCTCATCTTAGCTACTGGTGGTGCCGGGAAGTTGTTTAAATATACCACTAACTCCGATGTGGTAACTGGCGACGGGATAGCTTTGGCTTTTGAAGCCGGTGCCGAAATAAGCGATATAGAATTTTTCCAGTTTCATCCGACTGTTCTTCGCCTGCCCGGAGTAGCTCCTTTCCTCATCTCCGAAGCGGTCAGGGGGGAGGGTGGCATACTCAGAAATGTGGAAGGCCATCGCTTCATGCCAGATTATGTTGCCGAGGCTGAGCTGGCGCCGAGGGATATAGTGGCCCGTAGCATCGTCTACGAGATGGAGAAAACCCACAGCGCTAGAGTTTTTCTGGATGTTACCCATTTGTCACCTCGGTTAATTACCACCCGCTTCCCCCAAATATATCGCTTTTGTCGGGACCATGGCCTGGATATCACCAAAGGGCTCATCCCCGTCGCCCCAGCCGCTCACTACCTTATGGGAGGGGTGAAGGTCAATAATTGGGGGGAGACAAATGTCCCGGGGCTATTTGCTGCTGGCGAGACCGCCTGCACTGGCGTGCACGGTGCTAACAGGCTGGCATCAAATTCCCTGCTTGAGTCAGTTGTTTTTAGCAAGAGGGTAATGCAAAGGACTGAAATGACTGTCCCTCCTCATCATTGCGAGGAGCGGAGCGACGAAGCAATCTCCTATTGCCTCCCCCATAGAGAGGTGCTACCCAAGGTGCCACCGCTTAATCTGCCCAACCTGCAGTCCCTCATGTGGGACAAAGTAGGAATCATCCGTTCTGGCAAAAGCCTCGAAGAGGCGGCAGGCATTTTGGCCACCTGGGAAAGCCTCCTGTCTCAACCCAGTGACCGCCCCTCCTATGAACTAAATAATTTGGTATTATGTGCCCGGCTCGTGACTGAGGCCGCTTTACTCCGCAAAGAAAGTCGTGGCGCTCACTTTCGCACCGATTTCCCACAGGCTTCGCCAGAATGGCAACGGCATATCGTTTTTAGGAAAAATGTCATCAAGTAAGCCTCAGATTGAAAAAATTATCGACCGCGCCTTAGCTGAGGACCTTGGTAAGGGGGATGTTACTACTGAGGCTTTAATACCCGGCGACCAGCAAGGGACTGGCTTCATTGTGGCCAAGGAGGAAGGCATCCTGGCTGGCACAGAAGCGGCCAAACAGGTTTTCCATCGGGTTGATCCAGAGTTAAAGGTGGACATTCTTTTAGAAGATGGGGCTAGAGTTAAGCCGGGCAGCAAAGCGGCCAAAGTGGCAGGCAATATCGCCAGCATTCTCAAGGCGGAGAGGGTAGCCCTAAATTTTCTCCAGCGCTTGAGCGGCATTGCCTCGGAGACCAATCGTTACGTGGCAAGAGTTGAAGGATTGCCGGTGCGCATTATGGATACCAGAAAAACCACCCCGGGCTTGAGGTCGCTGGAAAAGTATGCCGTCAGGATAGGTGGTGGGGGAAATCACCGTATGAATTTAGGTGATGGCGTACTCATTAAGGATAATCATCTGGTGGCACTCCGCAGCCAGGGATTGAATATCAAGGAGATTATAGCCAAAGCAAGGCGAAATGCTCCGTTGTCATTGCGAGGAGCGAAGCGACGAAGCAATCTCCAAGCAAGGCAGACTCAAGTCGAAGTGGAGATCGGGACTGTGCCCGAAGCTTTAGAAGCTGTTGAAGCTGGGGCAGATATCGTCATGCTTGACAATATGAATCCCGAGGATATGCGTAAGGCGGTAAAATTTATTCGTGGCCGTGCTTTAATTGAAGCCTCGGGTGGAATTACACTGGATAATGTTCGAGCCGTAGCTGAAACCGGTGTTGATTTTATTTCCATTGGCGCCCTTACCCACTCCACCAGAGCCTTAGATATCAGTCTTGAGCTTGAAGCTCAATGATTAAGGAGTCATAGATAATTATTATTTAAACATTAGCGGGCGCCCTTCTCAGCAATAACTAAATATCGTTCCGGGCCGTCCTCGAAATGGGTTACCCTCAAACCAGCTTGCTTTATCAGCCCTCTTAGCTGAAATTCGGGTGGTAAGAGAGCACTGGCAACTATTCCACCAATGGATTGATGAAGCTGGTTAACCATCGCTCGGCTCATGGTATGGCAGATGACTAGCCGGCCATTATTTCTGAGCACCCTGGCTATTTCTTTTAATGCCTTGACCTTGTCGTTAAAATGAGGAAAGACACTGTTGCATATAGCCAGGTCCACAGAATTATCAGCCAGGGGAATGGCGAGAACATCAGCCTGAGCAAAACCAACTATCGGCGGGAAGTTTTTGGCTTTCGCTTGACCTAGCATCTCCGCTGAAAAATCCAGGGCTACAATTTTTCCCTCATCACCCAGCTCTGCGATTAAAAAGGGTAAAAGGACGCCCGTACCGCTGCCGATATCAAGCACATAATATCCAGGTTTAATGCCTAATTCCTTGACGATGTTGCTAAGACACTTCAACCTCTCTCGGGTAAGCTCTTCATCCCAGGTTGGGGCTAGTTGATCGAAATACTCTTGAAGTTGCATAGCTAACCTGCTAACGGAACTTGCTGCCATCCCTTCACTTTTCTCTTAGGAGAGAATGCCGTTGCCAGGCCGAAGATAATAGCAGAAGTTATCACTATGGCGGCACCTGAAGGAATGTCAAGCAAATATGAGGCTGCGAGCCCAGCCCAGCAAGAAATAACACCAAAAGCAACAGCGATAAGGAGCATCCGCTTTAAGCTATAAGTAAGTTGATAGGCAGCGGCTGCGGGATTGAGAATAAGGCAATAGATAAGCAAACCGCCAATACTTTGCAGCGAGGCAGTTATAGTCACTCCGGTGGAAAACAACAAGCCGTAGAAAACGACTGTCGCCGGTATGCCTACGGCTAGAGCTACCCCCCGATGACAAATCACTGCTTGAATTTCCTTATAGAAAATGACTACCAGCCCAACTATTGCGCCTGTTATAGCGGCTAAAAAGATGATGTCCTGTTGCGTAACGGTCAATATACTCCCCCAGAACAGGTTTAAGGCTTCAGTCCTGGCCCCGGGCATCAGGCCCATGAAAAGGAAAGCAAGTCCCAGCATCAGGGAGAAAATAACACCTATGGAAGTATCGGGATTTAATTCCCCACGGTCAGCCACGGGTCCGATAATGGCTGCTGAGGCCAGGCTGAAGAGCAAGGCCCCAATCAAGGGATTAAACCCCAGCCAGAGGCCAAGGAGCGCTCCGGCAAAAGCAGCGTGAGCAATGCATACCCCGATAAAGGAGAGGTGCATGGTAACTACGAAGACGCCCACCACAGAACAGGTTATGCCACCGAATAACCCGGCCAGAATGGCATTTTGCATGAAATGGTACTGTAAAATAGACAAATCCATATCGTCTTTACCTTAACTCCCCCTGGAAATTCTAAGAATTTTCAAGGAACCATTAATTCTCTCCCATCAAGGAAGAGAAGCCACTGAGACCGAAGCCTTGCATTACAATCTCCACAACCGTCTCCTTTACCGAGATTGCCACGCCTTCGGCTCGCAATGACACTCTCTCTTTTGTCATTGCGCGGAGTGAAGCGACGGAGCAATCTCAGTTGGTACTGAGATCGGAGCTCCGTAAAGCTGACTCAGCACCTCTTCCCTGAGCATTGACTCCGGGCTACCTTGCTGCCATATCTTGCCATCCTTCATTAGAATCAGTCGTTGGCAAATATTGGGCAGCGTTCTAAGGTCATGGGTAACAAATAGAGTGGTCGTATGATATTCCCTGTGAATGAGCTGTATCAGGCTTAAGATTTCGCGTTGAGCTTTTTGATCTATTGAAGCCGTCGGCTCATCGAGTAGGAATATCTCAGGCTGCTGAACTAAAGCTCGGGCAATGGCTGCCCTTTGGTATTCGCCCCCTGATAGATGGCCTATTGGGCGTCGGGATAAATGAGCCATGCCTACCATTTCCAATACCTTATCTACTGTTTCCCATTGAGCCCGTGTTGGCCGACGGAATAGTCCCAGGCGGCCATAGCACCCTACCATTACCGTCTCTCTAACATTTATGGGCAACCTGGGGTCGATATTTTCTACCTGAGCCACATAACCTATGCGCTTCCTTAAATTAATGCTATTTCTCCCATTTAGCCGCGACCCCAATACCCAGGCTTGGCCGTGAACCAGTTTGCCCAGGCCATTAATCACTGTGAGCAAGGTAGTTTTGCCGGCGCCGTTAGGTCCGATAATGCCAATGAATTCCCCTTTCCTTACCTCCAGAGACACGCCCTGTAAAGCCACATCTTCCCGGTAAGAAACTACAGCGTCTTGAATCTTGATGACCGTGTTATCCATATTGTTCCTCCCATTCATTCAAAGCTTCCAGCAGTAAATCAACGTTCTTATCTATTGCCTTCTCCCAGGTTTCGGTATTTTCCAGGCCACCGGGAAAGTTGGATATGGTTACCGGAATGGCTTCAACATCCTGTTCCATAGCTGCGCCTAGCGTTGCGGTACCGCTCTGGAGATTGTCGATAACTAGAGCTACCCCAGCTTCTTTAGCTGTGTCTATCAGGTCTTTCATTTCCGCCGGGGTTAAGTCTTCAGGCCGACCGTAGGTAGCCGTGATATTAAACCCGGCCCAACTTACGAATCCCGCTTGCATGTCAGCACAGATTACTTTTACTCCCACTACTCCGGCTCCTAGTAATTCACTTCTTACCTCTTCGCCCTTAGCTAAAATAGCCTGTACCCTTTCTGCAGCTCTCCCTTGATAATACGCGGCGTTTTCCGGGTCTATCTCGCCAAGAGCTTGAGCAATTTTGTCTACTGCTTCGGCCTGAACTTGGGGCACCATCCAGTTGCCTGTAACATTAAGAACCGTGATAATAAGGTCGGGGTTTTCGGCAGCTTCAATCGCTCCGGTGATATTCTGGAAATACTCTTGGTAATCATGGATGAAAAGGGCTTTGCTATTAGCCAGTGCCTCGATATCGCTTGGCTTTACATCGTAATGTCCCGGACACACACCTGGCGGTATAAGGGTACGAGTTTCCATTTTGTCACCAGCTACATCCTGGATGATGTTGGCGATAAGCGAACTCCCAGCCATGATATCAGCCGAAGGTTGGGCATGTTGGGCACGAACTAATAAAGTCACCAGAACCCCCACAAGCGCTGCTATCACCAAAACTATCAGAATCTTTCTTCTCATAATTCACTCCTTATTGTGCTTTATGTATTTACCGTCAGACTATTCTGGGAATGAACCTCCATGGCACCTGTCTCGCGTACTCTTGATACTCTTTTCCAAATTGCTCTTCTAAGAGCTCCTCCTCTTTTATTGCGCTCAAGTAGGTTAAAATGGTGAAGATGACCGCTGGAATGAGCATCCACACAACAGCAAAGCCAAGTGCAAAACCAAAATATATTAGAACCAATCCCAAGTAACCCGGGTGTCTAACCTTGGAATACGGGCCAGAGGTTACCAGCGTCCTAACTTGCACCGAATGCTGATGTGCCTGAACGCTATACTTTTTCATCTCTTTATGAGCGTATCCTAAGTGGATAACATAGCCAACTACCAGCAAGACAACTCCCAAAATGTTTGGTAACGGATAGAAAGGAAATCTTGGCCAGGAGAAAACGATTCCCGCTATTCCTATGCCAATTAGTATTGGGAATTCAATTGCCATACCCACAGTGAATTTTGCCAGGCAATACTTCTTCAACAAGCTGTCTTTCTTCATTGTCAGTCCTCTAACGGTACTCCATGCATTTGCAACTAATTGCAATTATAAAGCAAAAAAATTAATCCTCTTCCAGTTGTATTTGAGACTTTAAGAAGTCTATCTGTCGCACCTTGCCCTGGAAAACCTTCTTTTCTCCAAAGAGGGTCTCTACTTCTACTTGCCGGTCAGCAATTGTCAGGCGTGCGATGTCCTCCAGAATCGGCTTGTCACCTTCCTTAGCCTCGTAAAGTTTAGCCATACACATTCTAGTGCCTCCCCTTGCTCTTTGGCAGAGCCTGTTTTGCTTTCATTAGTTCGTTGCTAGCCGCAGCCATCTTGGCGGCTGCTTCTCGTAACTGTTGGGCTACCTCAGTGGATAACGAGACAACTTTATCAGCCCAATCACGGAACTCTTTCTCATGCTCGCTGTTATGTTCAATCCAATAGTCAAGCAGAATTTGTAGTTTTTCTTGAACGTCATCCATAGCAATGCTTTTACTCACAATGGTTGGTTAGGCTTTGTTTCCTTTTTTTCTGCGGCACCCTTTGCACTCTCCTGAAATGGCCAGGTGCCTTAAATCAGCATCAAAGCCGTATTCCTGAAGCAAGCTATCCTTTAACGGATGTAGCACAAGTTCCTCCAGGTCTATTATCTTGCCGCAGCTACGGCAAATAAGATGATGGTGATGCCCCTTCTCAGCAACATGATAGCGGACATATCCTTCGCCAAAGTTAGTTTCCGTAACTAAATTTAATTTCTTCAGTAACTCCAGAGTGCGATAGACAGTGGATATATTGGCATAGGGATAACGACTATGTAACTGCTCATAGATTTCTTCAGCGCTGATGTGCTTGTCGGCATTATGAAGTGCCTCAATGACCAGCATGCGCTGGGGAGTTAAGCGATGCCCCTTTTCTTGAAGAGTTTCGTGGCAGCTCATTGCTGGCGAGTATTATAACAAGACAGCAAAATTATTGCAACAAGTTGTACTCGTTCATATGATTAGTGACACTTTCTCCTTTCTCTGATTTTGTTGATTGTGCTTCAGAAATTCCTGTGGAGTAAGATATCCCAATGCCTGATGAGGGCGGATAGTATTATACACATTCTCCCACTTCAGCAAAGCTTGATTCAGTTCCGGTATATTGAAGTTGGCATCTGTTACCTCGTAGAACTCCTCTGTATGTGTCCTTTGTGCCCTTTCTACATGTCCATTAAGTTTGGGGGAGCGTGGTGGCAGGACAAATAGTTTAATACCTCTTCGTTGACATTCTCTCTCGAAAGCATCTTGAAACTCTGACCCTCCATCTACCTGAATGGCCTTGATAGGGAAAGGCATTCGTGTTAGCAGGGTATCGATGAATCCTGATGCGGTGTTAGAACTTGCCCTGGTGTGAGCTTCCAGCACATCCCATCTTGATATGATATCTCTGGCAGTAAAGTGCTTGAGGATCATTCCAGGCAAAGGCCTGACATCCAGTGTATCCACCTCCACGATATCTCCTGGCTCCTTAGCTACATAATCTTTAGGTTTTCTTACTGCGTAAGGGCGTTGCCTCTGGCTCTTCCTGGCAGATATGTGATTTGGCAGGGACTCTTTCAATACACCGCGCTCTTTTAGCTTTTTAAGGATTCTGCCCACTGTGGAAGCAGACGAGGCAAATCCTTCACGGCGCAAAAGTATCACCAGCTTGTCCTTGCCCCACCTGGGATATTCCTCCCTTAACTTAAGCACTGCCTCAGCTAGTTTCACTGGATAAATAGGCTGTCTTACATGCCTGGGGCGATGAGAATGATCTTCCAGGCTCTCTACATGCCTGGGATCATAGCGCCTTT
>JBAUEM010000012.1:0-1734 GCA_049678605.1 Dehalococcoidia bacterium | reverse complement strand
TTTTACGGCTCTGTTGGAATGCTTTGCTTTTCAAGATGCAAAGCCGGATTTCAAATCGTCAAAAAAAAACCGCAACCCTCCCGACTGTTCAGTCCTAAGCGAGCGCAAGTTCGCAAATATATGTCATGGGCGATCGAGTCATGGCGAATTTTTTTAACCCCTGCTGAGAAAGCCGATTGGGAGGACGCCGCCGCAAATTTTGCTCAAACAAGACACGGCGTGGCGTACTCGATCACCGGTCATAATCTCTGGGTTGCCTATAATGTTCTCGGGTACCTTAGCGGCGCAGCTCTGCAACCTGCTCCAACAGTATTTGCGGGGCGAATGGCGATAAGGGATCTTCAACCATCATGGAACGCAGTAACGCACAAACTCCAAATCGACCCCCTACTTGCTCTTAACAATCGCGAATGGCTTCTTGTCTGGTGGAGTAACGCCGATCACCCGACCGCCACATATCGGAAAATACTTTTACGAAATTTTGCAGCTTACGACTGGAACCAGGCTTTCCCGGTTGATCTTGACGCGCAGTACCGGGCGGCTGATGGTACAATCCATTTAAAATGGGCTACACTGAACGAACTTGGAACCATTTCAACGACAGTGACAGGCTCCGAATCATACCCGTATGTTTGAGTAATTTTTCATGGCCGTTTTTATCACATCTGCTATAATCTCTGAGATTCACGGCAGTGTTGGAGCCGTTAATTTTTACAAACACGGCAACCAGCAATGTGTCAGATCAAAGCCGATCGCAAAGCGACGCCATACCCCGAAACAAGCAGCGTTCACGGCAGCGATAATGCAAAAAAAAATTGATTGGGAATTTATCCTGGACGGTCCTTACGGACACTGGTTCGAGGAAGGTAATTCTGGACTCATAAACACCAGGCACGGCATCAACTACACTTTCCCGCTCTATCAGTATGTTGTAAAATTCGGACTTCTCAATCGCCTTTTTTTCAACTGGTTTCCTTTTCCCGAAGATAACTTATACGGTCCCGTCCCGGAACTCGATTTAACTATGGAGCTCCAAGACTGTCCGAATTACGCTCGAATTGTAATATCGCGCGCAATGATTTTAGGTGAAGCCCTTTATTTTTGGTGGGATTATCCCTGGAACAAACAATGTAATCAAGGGTTAGGTACCTACCCCTTTTCCTACGCCAGGAGAGGCGCAGGGGCCGGGCCATTTGCACTTACCGGGCCTCGCACAACGGGGCGATCGGAAATTCATTACAAATGGAGACTTTTTACCACAGGAACAGGGCTCGGCCCCATTCAAAAAGGTATCGCACGAAAGGACAACTGGCAATGAAAAATAAAAAATTAAAGCGCGTTCTTTTAGTCACGTTCACGACTGTTTTGATTATTTCCCTCGCTTTTTTCCTGTCTGAAAAGTCCCCCGGGTCCGAAGAACCCCGCGCGTACCTGGTCATCAAGGTTATCGATGGCGACACAATTAAAATCAGGATGCAAAAAGTAACAGTTACCGTGCGACTCCTGGGAGTGGACACCCCGGAAACTGTTCACCCTGGGAAACCCGTTGAACACTACGGAAAAGAAGCAAGCACCTTTACCCGAAACCTTCTCAAAGGGGAGACAGTCCGTCTCGAGTACGAGGACGGAGCATCCTCTCCCACGTCCGGACGCTATGGGCGGATCCTCGCCTATGTTTACCGACAACCGGACGGCTTCTTTTTGAATGAAGAACTGGTCAGACAAGGATATGCC
>JBAUEM010000011.1:0-8314 GCA_049678605.1 Dehalococcoidia bacterium | reverse complement strand
CTCTATCCGCCATGATGAATGCACTGAATTATTTGGATTAAAGTGGGCGGGAGCTGTCTGGAAGGGTTGGCTAGCTACGGATGTCTTATTAAAGAATTTGCTTCATATTCGCCCTTATGAAGTAAATAAAGGGGAGAGTGACAAGGTTTATGCACAAGCCATAGAGGAGATAGCTTCTGGAATTATCAACGGGAAATTTTGGCAGGCTTTAAACCGCTCAATAGCAGCTATGGACGAGATTCCAACCAAGAATGAAGATAGACCAATTATAGGTATCGTGGGAGAGTTCTATACCTGTATGAACTCCTGGTCTAACAACGATATAATCAGAGAGTTTGAGTCACTGGGCGCTGAAGCGAGGCTTGGGCCGACTACTACAGATTATGTAGTATATTTTAATGAGGTATATCCGGAGACCCACTTTTCTAGGGGAAAATATCTCGCTGCCCTTTATTATTATCTTAGAAGGTTTCCGTTTATGCACTGGAAGGGAAAGATTGAGGGAATGATGAAAGACGAGCTTCGAGATTGCAGGATCCCCAGGGTTGAGGATGTGGTTACGCTTGCCGCTCCTTATGTAAGTGATGATATAGACCCAGTAGTAACTGTAAATGTGGCTAAGGCGAAAAATTATGCTATGCAGGGCTGCAGTGGTATAGCTAATCTCGTCATTTTAAATTGCCTTTATGGGACTTTATCCACTGCTATTTATAGAGGGATACAAAGGGAGCACAACCGCATTCCTGTGCTCAACATGATATACGATGGGCTACAGCAAACCAACGCAACGACAAGGATAGAGGCCTTTATACATCAAGCGAAGTTATACCACGAAAGATACAGCATGGTTTAATAAAGTAGCACTTTGCGGAAGCTGACATTACGAATTTGTACAAAGTTCACCTTGTCATGGTGGGCAAGGTTTAACCTCAGCCGCTGGTGAAATACCTATGTCATATCACTTTTCCATTTTTCACATATTCCCATTTCCCAGTCGCAAGTGAACCATATTCACAATTTCATAAATAAATAAGAGCTAACAGTCAATGGTCTACAGCAGACCAATGCAAAGATGAGGATAGAGACCTTTATACATCAGGCGAAACTGTACCCTGAGAGATACTGCACAGTTAAATCCTAAATATAAAGTTCGAAATACTAAAAATATCTAATGACCTACCACTTTGAATTGGGCTTTTGAATTTGTTTAGGCTCTAGAACTCAGGGTTTAAAGTCTTCCAGAATTATCCAATCAATTTCGTTGTCGTCTTTGAGGACGGAAATAATGTGATTCTGGTAGCGTAATTGCTCTACCAGGAAAAATTGCCCCTTATAGTCCAGAACAATATGATTCTCGTCGGGGACTGAGATGATGCGACAGGTCTTTAACCCGCCGATGCCAATTCCGATAACCTTCAGAGTCGCTTCCTTTGCCGTCCAATAGCGGAAAAAAGTGTCCCAAGACTTTTCTTTTAGTTTCCATTCCTCGTCACTCGCTACATAGGAGAAGATTGATTCAGTCCGGGGCTTTATTTCTTCAATATCGATCCCGACTTTATCTTTGCTAACCACTGCCGCCACGTACTTAGGTTTATGGGAAAGAGACCAATAATTGCCAGCAACTGGACATGGGACACCCTTTTCGTCCTTGAGCAGCTCTCCAAGCCGCACTCGGCTTTTTTCGGCACTCAGCTTTAGCGCCTCTCGAGCAATTCGGCTTAGATGAGCTACCTTTTCTTTCCTTGAGGGTTTATGTCCAACTTCGATAACTGGCATGACTACAGGAAATAGAGTCATTGGCTTACTAAAACCTTGTTGCCTTCTTAATAATATCTTTATCAAAGTAGTTGACCGACATTCCGCAATCTACAACGATGCCCTGGGCGTTAATGCCGCTGGAGCGCTCGCTCAAGAGAAACACCACTGTATTGGCTACTTCCTTGGTGGCCAGAGCTTTTTTGCGCAAGGTTAATTGTTCCGCAAAGAGGTAATAATCCAAATATCTGGGTATCCCTGCGGATGAGGAGGTTTTTAACAATCCGGCGTTCACGGAATTAAATCGGATTTGGGAAAAAGAACTGAAGGATTTCGCTAAGAAGCATAGGGTTGAGTCTAGGGCAGCTTTTACCGGAGCCATAAAACCATAGGGTTCGGCTGCCATTTTGGTGGTTGAGATGGATATGGTGACTACAGATGCTTTCACATCCAATAGGTCTTTAAACGCATTAGCAATGGCGATTAAGGAATAACAGGAGATATCAATTGATTGCAGGAAGTCTTTCTTTTTTGTTTCGTGAAATGGCTTGAGTCCCTCTTCATAATTGGCAAAAGCGATGGAATGAACGATACCGTGAATTTTGTACTTTTTGGAGATGTCTTCAGCCAGTTTTTTGATTTCCTGCTCCTGTTCCACATCGCATACGTAGATATCGGAACCAGGCAGGATTTTGGAAACACTCTCTTTTCTTGCTACTGATTGAACACTATAGATTACATTGGCCTTTGCCTCGGAAAGAACCTCTCCAACAGAGAAGGCGACGCTCTTCTTGTTAGCTACCCCAAAAACAAGAAAGGTCTTACCCACAATGTCTAAGAAATCCATACAATGCCCCTTATTATACCTCTCAGGATGCCTCTTTAGCTAAGGTGACGGTAAACTCGACTGTAACTGATGTCTTTCCGGCGACTGAGGCCTTGCCCTTCATGAAATAGGCATTACTGACTTTTTCCACCAGTTCCGCTTCAATATCTAAGGTGCTGCCGGGCTTAACAATGCTTTTGAACTTGGCGTTATTAATTCGGGCCAATACAGGAATACCTCCACCCATACCGCCCATCATCTTGGAGAGCAGAATTGCGCCTGTTTGAAAAATGGATTCACAGATAAGCGCCCCGGGCATGATGGGTTGTCCGGGATAATGTCCTTCGAAGACTGGCTCATCGGGTCTTATCTCTTTCGTTGTTTTGATTTTTGTTCCGCTTACTTCTACGATCCTATCGACAAACAAAAATGGTGGACGATGGGGTATAGCATTTAGAATCTCCTCCATCTCATAATCCTCCAGACACCTCAAGAGTAGAACCGGTAACATAGGATGCTTCTTTGGAAGCCAAGAAAAGAACGCAAGCAGCCACCTCTTCGGTACTTCCGAATCGCTTTAGGGGAATCCTGGCCAGGTAGGCTTCACGCAATTTGTCCGGAAGGTCTTCGATGAATTCGGTGGCAATAAATCCCGGTGAGACACAATTAACTGTAATGCCTCGTGTCGCGACTTCCTTGGACAATGATTTGGTCAATGCACTCAGGCCTGCCTTTGAAGCCGCATAGTTTGCCTGACCTTCAAAACCGTATCTTTCCATCACCGAGCTTATGTTGATAATCCGTCCATATCGTTTGCGCATCAGGCTCATAACAGCAAATTTGCACATGTAGAAGATTCCAGCGAGATTGACGTTCATCACATCATGCCAGTCCGATTCTTTCATCATCGCCAGGACGGAGTCCTTTCGGATACCGGCGTTGTTCACCAGGACTTCAAGGCCCCCATATTTCGTGTCTATGTATTTGAAGAACTTTTCCACCTCTTCATACTTGGTCACATCAAGCTTTTGGATATCAATGTTTTCGGCAAACTGGCTGTTGTCTTGTTTAAATTGTGCCGCCACAGCTTCATTTGTCAAATAAGTGACAATAACTTTAGCACCTGCCTTTAAGAAACCCTCGGAAATGGCTTTGCCTATCCCCTTGGTTCCACCAGTAACGATAACAGTTTGTCCTTTAAAATCATGCATTTCTTGCACCTGCTGAGAGAAATTTGTCGACATCGTGCGCGACAATTACTCCGTAATTAGCTGTGCCTAGCCAGCCAGACATAATAATCCCCACAGAGCCAGTATGGAAAAGTCCCGCTATCTCTTTAGGAAGCCTCATACTGACTTTTAACCCTTCAAATTTGGTGCCAAAAGAGGCACCACCTAAGTGGAGCGTATACCTTTGAAATGTCTTTGGGGTAGAAGCTTCCAAGTGGTCTACCTTACCCCGAATCTTAGGAACATATTTCTCCAAAGCATCAAGCGTCCGTTGAATCAATTCTTCCTTAGAAGCCCGGTATTCTTCTTCAGACAAATTTGCCCAGTCGTCATAATTGGCATTATAGCAGGCGACAATGGAGTACATATTAGAACCTGGCCGGGTTTGGGGATAATAGATTGAGAAGGCCCGGCTGGTAGTATTTTTGTTGCAAAGTTCTTGAGAGTCGAATTTCTCCGCCTCGGAGGTAAAAAGCAAATCCCCTATATAGTCAATCTCCTCGCCTTTTTTGAGGCCGATGTAGACCTGGCAAGTGCTATTATTGAGGCGCACCCTTTTGGCTTCTTCAATGAAACTTTCAGAAAAATTCTCGTCTCCGACCAGTTTGTGGATGGTTGATAACAAATTACCATTGGAGACAACAGCCTTACTCTTGATATGATAGTGATATCCTCTTCCACTTTTCGCTATTACTCCGGCAGTTTTTTTTGATTCTGTCTTCCCTTCCTCAATCACAATTTTTTCCACCAGGCACTTGGTCCGAATATCAACGCCGTTTTTTAGAAGCTCCTCTCGCATTTTTCCGATAAACTGGTCTGTTCCCCCTCGCACAGTATAAACACCTTTGCTCATAAAGTTAGAAAACACAATTCCATAAGTTATCGCGGGATCATCCAGGGTTGACCCGTTGGCATTGGCAATCGGCTCCATTAACATGCGAAAAACATCATCATGGCCAGGAAAGAATTTTTCAAAGAATTCTCTCGTGGTCATGCCTTGGTCATCGTAGAAATTCATATTTCTCGCTGTGTTGAAAAAGTTTTCAATATTCTCTCGGGGTATTTTGAATCGCTGCTCCAAGATGCGTGTAAAATCCTGCCTGTCATAAGTTGTGGTAAAGGAAAATTGGGGGTTGTCAAAGCTGATCCCTTTGAGTTGAACAATCATGTTAGCAATTTCAGGAGTCCAGTATTTACGACAGGTTTTGATCATGCCAACTGGAAATCCGTGCAAGGCGATATCAAAGATGTGCCCCTTTCTTTTAAACCAGGTAGCCAATCCACCAAGGTTGTAGTGCTGCTCCAGAAGTAAAACTGAATGTCCTCCTCTGGCCAGCATATTGGCACATGTTAATCCCGCCAGTCCACCTCCAATGACGACGACATCGTATTCTGACCTTGTATCTTTCGACCAATTGTAGCTCATAGATTTCCCTTTGATTCTGTCCCTTTCCTTAAGCCTTTTGCAGAACGTGAAGATTTGCCATAGAGATACCACTAAGCATTGTACCAACGATTCCCAGGAATCCCTGGTCTGTGCCGCAAATAAACAGGTTGTCTAAATGAGTCCTTCCCGTTTTGATTTTATTTGGCGTCCCGTAGACTGCACCATTTATGTGGCCGGTAAATCTGTGGATTGTTTTCGGAGTAAAGATATCGGCAAAAATTATTGAATTGCGGAAATCAGGTATGAATTTCACCACCTCTTTGAGCGTGGTTTCCAGCCAGGCAGCTTTTTGGGCCTTGTACTCTTCTTCACCCAATCTGTTCCAGAGATCGAAATTAGCCAGGTTGGTTATCCTGATCATGCTCTCCGGCAAAGGATTTTCGAATTGAAAATTATTAGGACAGCAAATAACACCACTTGAAACATCGACTAGCTCGTCAGATTTGCGATAATCAAACCTATCTGAATTATTGTAAAAGGCAATTGTTGTGTTATAACCCATTTTGGCAGGTTCTTTATCTAAGACCATAATAGACTCCATACATGAAATTCTACCCACATCATGCTTGAAACTTGCAGAATCATAATCGGACAAAAGCCTCATGGTTTCAACATAACCGGCTGATGATAGTATCCTATCGGCTGTCAGGGTTTCACCGTTTTCGAGCAAGATTGATTCAACCTTGCCATTAGCGCATTTAAGACTTGTTACCGCACACCTCATCTTTAATTTACCGCCGCAAGCCTTGTATTTTTTCACCAGCACATCGAGGATTTGGCGTACCCCAGCTTGAGGTCGGGCAAAGCCTTCGCAGAAGATGCTCTTGAACATGATAACAAACTGTGCGAACTCCATGTCATTCTCTTGAGCATTTCCGTAAAACATGAGCGGGCAAAAAATCATGTCGCTGAGGAGTGAGTCGGAAATAATAGAACTTACAACTTCGCGAGCCGAAATCGGTTTGGCATGCAAGTTCAGTTCGTCATATTCGAAAATAGTCTTGAGCAGTTTTCGGAAGTTGTCAGCTTGCCTGGGGAAATTATCGGCGACCTCTTGGACAAAAAAGCTGAAGTCGTTATTAAACCTGAGGGTCCTATTGGGAAATTTAATCACTGACATCAGTTGTGGGCAGAGGGCGAAATCTTCAGCTTTTAGCTTGAGCTGTCGCAGCAGCTTTGGCAATGGCGCTAATCTAACACCTTTGGGAACATAATTGGTCATGGCATGAAGGCCAACATCAAATTTATGTCCCCCAAGGTTGTAAAAAGAATTGAGTCCTCCAACGCGATGATGTTTTTCGACGATGCAGACCCTTTTACCGTAGTAGGCTAACCTAATGCCAGCGGCGAGGCCAGACATTCCCGCACCGATAATTAGAACATCGTAATGCATGGTCAAGCTCTTTTCAAAATCAAAGGCCAACTAAGCCTTCAATCCTTGGGAAAATGCGATAAAAACGTGTGTTCCTGGCTTGCTAACACGTAATAGCTTGGTTTTTCCAAAGTCTTAGTTCATAGAGTATAATATAAAGGGTAAAGGGGTCAACTCTATTTCTCTTCCGGCGCTTTACCCACCGGCATTGCTTTGGCTGACTTTCTTGATATGGCAGTGACGGGACGCAGAGACATTCCAAGCTCTAGTTGTATTAAACAACGGACTGCCAGCTCAGGAAGGGATAGGTCTGCTCATGAACGATATTCCATGTGTAGGCGAAGTTGGTCGCGCCGGGAGCGACCGCCCATATGTCCCACGCCGCCTCTAAGAAGGTGGCGATGTCCTGCATTTCTGCGGTGGTCTTGCCTGTCCCGCCAGCCGAAGTAGCTTGTCTGCTGGTTTTGGTATCCCAGAAGGAGTTGCTAACAGTGCCCCCCCGATTCACTCCCACCAGACCGCCAACATACTCATCGCCGGTCACGTTACCGCTGGAATACGAGTTGCTGACTGTGCCGAAATTCACTCCCACCAGACCGCCAACATACTCATCGCCGGTCACGTTACCGCTGGAATGCGAGTTGCTCACAGTGCCATCCCAACCATTAATTCCCACCAGACCGCCACCATAATGGTTGCCAGTCACGCTGCCTGTGGAATGGGAGTTGCTCACAGTGCCCTCATTCCATCCCACTAGGCCGCCAACATAATAGTTGCCAGTCACGCTGCCGGTGGAATAGGAGTTGCTCACAGTGCCGTAATTACTTCCCACCAGACCGCCAACCTGGTCATCGCCAGTCACGTTGCCAGTGGAATAGGAGTTGCTCACAGCGCCCTCTCCATTCAAACCCACCAAACCGCCAACCCGTGAAGCGCCAGTCACGCTGCCGGTGGAATAGGAGTTGCTCACAGTGCCCTCATTGATTCCCACCAGCCCGCCAACACCCCAATTCCCAGTGACGTCGGCGTCCACCACTCCGACATTCTGGACGACCCCTTCTAAACCAAGACGACTAAAAATCCCCACTGGATTGAATTCGTCAGGGCGGTGGATGAATAAGTCACGTATATCGTATCCTTGCCCGTTGAAAGCCCCGTTAAACTCTATATCCAAACTTCCAATCGGCTCCCAGCCCTTTCCTCCATTGGCTGTGGGGCTCGCCAACTCCTCATAACCTGGAGTAGTGGAATCAAGGTCGTTCATCAGAATGTGGCTGCCGGCCAGGTTGTCCCTCACGGCATCTAAATCATACCAATCCTGTATTTCCAGGTTTTGTGAACCGTCACCGCCACAGCCCGCCATCCCGGCAATTAAAGCCGCCGTAATCAAAAAGACGCTAACTCTCGCCAGGTAATGGGCTATCCTCGAACCGAATATTATTCTCATTTTCCACCTCTGGATTTCTGTTTTACGGCTGCCAGCTCAGGAAGGGATAGGTCTCGTCGTCAACGATGTTCCAGATGTAGGAAGGGTTGCGCGTTTCAGGATTAGTGACTTCGATTATGCTCCAGCCCGCTCCTGAGAAAGTAGCGATGTTCTTCATTTCCGTGGTGTTCTTGCCTGTCCCCCCATCCGAGGTAGCTTGTCCGCTGGTCTGCGTGTCCCAGAAGGAGTTGGTCACAGT
>JBAUEM010000010.1:0-51665 GCA_049678605.1 Dehalococcoidia bacterium | reverse complement strand
AAGGCAGAGGAGGTTTGGGAACGGTCTTCGTCCACTATGCTCATCGCAATAGGGCTGGCCTGCTCTCCACCGAAGGCAGTGCAAAATACCAGCATAAAGGCAAGGGGCATTCCCAGGAGAAAGCCTAGAAGCACAGGGTTTCTATAAATCTCCTTCAGATTCCTTTTGCCAATTTCCCAGAACTTCATTTCCTTCACCTCCCTTCTAGTCTCTAAGCTTCTTTCCCGTTATCTGGATAAAGACGTCCTCCAGGGTTGGCTGCTCTAAGGCAGCAGAATAAACGGTAACTCCTCGAGAATGGAGATAGTCCACGATCTCTTTGAAGTCTAAGTCCTTGTGGAAAATCCTGAGCTTCTCCTTGGCCTTCTCCAGCCTGGAGTATTTGTTTCGCAAATCCTCCATGACCTCAGCGGTGAGGTTTTCTGTTGAGACGACCATGCTGCGCATCTCAAGGAGATTTGTCTTTAGCTCTTGAGACGTACCCAAAGCTACAACCCTTCCTTCGTCAATAATCCCTATTCGCTCGGAGAGGAAATCCGCTTCCTCCATATAATGGGTAGTGAGAAGAATGGTCTTCTTTCCCTTAAGCTCAGCTATATATTCCCAGATGGCTCTTCTTGCCTGGGGGTCAAGGCCTAAGGTAGGTTCGTCCAGAAATAATACCTGGGGGTCAGAAACAAGAGCCATGACTATGCTAAGCCTGCGTTTCATCCCTCCGGAAAACTTCCGCACTTGATCTTTAGCCCTTTCCATAAGCCCCATCGTCTCCAGTAGTTCCTTCGACCGCCTTGTTACTTCGTTAGAGCTCAGGCCATGGACCTTGCCAATCAGAGCCAGGTTTTCCCAGCAGTTAAGGCGCTCAGAGAGGACAGTGTCTTGAGGTGATACTCCGATGAGTTTTTTGACCTTAAATGGCTCCTTAGCAATATCGTAGCCCAATATGGAAGCTGTCCCCTTGGTTGGCTTTAAGAGGCAACACAACATTCTGATGGTGGTAGTCTTCCCTGCCCCGTTAGGGCCGAGGAGGGAGAAAAGCTCGCCCTTCTCTATCTCCAAATCAACGCCGTTTACCGCTACTAAGCCATCAAAGTTCTTGGTGAGCTTAAGGGTTTGTACTGCATTCATTTCTTCACCCCCCTCTTTTTATAAATAATAACACACTTGATGCTCTAGGAACGATGACATCTAACGGTAGAAAGATTGATTTCCGCAGCAAAAATACGAAGGCGAACTATAGATAGTTAAGTGGAGTAAATTCCTGGTTTTCTATTTGTTCAAGCTTCCCCTTGGCGGGACTAAGATATAAAGGCTTGCCGGGCTGGAGATGCTTACCTTGATGCCACTAGAGATGGCCTGAGGTTCGACCTGGCGCAGTTAG
Source organism: Dehalococcoidia bacterium (assembly GCA_049678605.1). GTDB lineage: Bacteria > Chloroflexota > Dehalococcoidia > GIF9 > AB-539-J10 > RBG-13-51-36. The sequence continues at coordinate 50,287 of JBAUEM010000010.1, read as the reverse complement.
ATACCTCCTGAAAAGCTTCGTTTTTCGGGGGTCGGATTTATCCATTAGCATTTCAGGGGTCCCTCATTTGGGCAGGAAGCCTTTGAGTAAATTCAATGAAGGCTCTAACTTCATCTCCCAGATGTATGATGTATCGACCACGTCTGGATTATTGCATTTCCAGCATCCCTTTGTGATGTTTGCCACTTCACGACGGTCCCAGTTTTTCATTATCTCATCGAATGGGGAGGTTCTCACATTTCCATAAGGTCTGTCATAGTTGAAGCAGTTCGTTACGTTGCCCTCTGGAGTCACGGTTACAAAAACAAAAGGGACACGGCAAACATAAGGCGTCATATTCAGCAGGTATCTCTGCAGATAAGCTCGGGAATTATTTATTGCATAGCCTTTCTTCTTTAGGCCAAGCAACTCCCTGGCTACTTGCTGCTCTGACTCTCGCGACGCCAGAGCCTCCTTGTTTGTCTCCCCGGTTTCTCTCGAAATTCCTTCCTTTGCCGGGCAGACCCAAAGAGATACGCCGAGAGAGCGGGCAAGGTCTGCCATTTGCCCCATCATGCTCTCATTTCCTCGATGGAGGAGACAATTGATTATAATTTTCTTAGGCGAGTTCATCCTCTTTAAGACCTCTATGCCCTCAACAGCCCTGGTGAAAAGACCTGGCATGCCCCTGAATGAATCGTGACCCTTGCTCTCCGGATAATCCAGTGAGACTATAATACTGTGGACTTCTTTGCCGATTTCATGTGCTCTGTCTGGCAAAAGAAATCCATTGGTGATCACGGTCGTATTCATTCCGTTTTCGCGGGAAGAACGACAGAGCTGGCCGAGATCTTGGCGCAAGAGAGGCTCCCCACCCCATATCGCATTTCCCATAAATCCCGCATCCTTCGCGCCCCGATAGAGCTGTTCGATCACGCTCGTTTCAAGTTCGTTCGCTTCATTATCACGCCAAATACACGTCGGGCAATTGCAATTGCACCGTCCTGTGATCAGATGTGAGAGAAAAAACGGGCCCCGCCTGCCAAATCGACTTGCCAGCAGAGTTCTAATAAAGCGGGCGATCTTGCTCCAACCCCATAGTGCTTCCGAATCTCGTTGCTTTTCTAGCATGGCACGGGTCCCCCTCTGACATATGAAAGCGAGAGCGAAAGAAGAGGATAACAAAACATGGCATCCCTTTAGCGAGCCTATTTCGCACCTTTTGCATTATGCTAAATCAACCCCCGAAAGTCTTGTGATTTTCATGAGTGAATTTAATTAGAATGAGAGCTTCCTGGCAACGACATATTTTCCCGGAAGGTTTCCCCTCAAGTATCGTCTGCGCTGGAGCGTTTCACTTCCGTGTTCGGGATGGGAACGGGTGGTTCCAGTCCGCTAAAGTCACCAGAAAGCTCTCTGAGTAAGTATAGCCTATCCTCGAAAGAACATGCAACATGTGGGTTGTCTGGGGAAACGATTTGCTGCGTTCCTGTGCTATAATAGTTCTAAAATCTCATAGAGAGGAGGTTTGTTCTTATGGATTGGGGTATGCAAAACCGGTTGGCACAATTAATTCAAGCGGATGGCCGCTGTTTGTTTCTACCCGTGGATCACGGGTATTTTCAGGGTCCTGTCAAAAAGTTGGAGGACCCGCGTAAAACTCTGGAACCTCTTCTCCCTTACACCGATGCGATTTTCATTACCCGGGGAGTTTTAAGGTCATCGGTAGACCCTGACAAGGCGAAACCAATTATCCTCAGAGTATCTGGCGGCACCAGCATAATGGGAAAGGACCTGGCTCACGAGGGGATAGCTGCCTCTATGGAGGAAGCCATCCGACTCAATGCGTGTGCCGTGGGCATCTCTATCTTCGTCGGGACTGATTATGAGCACGATTCGTTGCTAAATCTGGCCAGGCTTGTTGATGAAGGGGAAAGGTTTGGCATCCCGGTAATGGCAGTTACTGCTGTGGGCAGAGAACTGAAGAAGCGTGACGCCCGCTATCTTGCTCTGTCCAGCCGTATTGCTGCTGAGCTGGGCGCTCGAATAGTAAAGACCTATTACTGTGAAAGATTCGAGAGGATTATAAAGGGCTGCCCCGTTCCAGTAGTCATTGCTGGTGGGCCCAAAGTACCTACAGGATACGAAGTACTTCAATTTGTTTATAACGGCATCCAGAAAGGTGCCATAGGTGTGAATCTGGGAAGAAACATCTGGCAAAATGAACACCCCGTGGCCATGATTAGAGCCATGCGCGCCGTTATCCATGAGAACGCTACTCCTGAGCAGGCCCAGGAACTATACGATAGCGTAAAGAACGGGAAGGCATAGCAACTGTGTCCACAGGTAAGTATGCTCCGGAATTGAAGAAATCCCAAATCCTAAGCACCAAATCCTGAACAAAAGAAAGGAAAACTTAATTCCTCTCATCAAAATACAAATGACCCAAAGCGTTACCAGGTCGTTGCGAGTCCCGATTTATCGGGACGAAGCAATCTCGGTGGAGGGGTATGAGATTGCCACGCTTCGCTCGCAATGACAAAAAAGGAAGGGCCCGCAATGACACCCCTTTTGTCTTTGCGAAGAGCCGAAGGCGACGAAGCAATCTCGGTGGAGGGTGGGGGTGATCTGTGCATAGATGTAGTGGCAGGGTTTATCCCCGCCTTATGGTCTGCTGAGAGGAAACTACCATGCGCGTAGCTATGTATTACAGTAATCAAGATGTGCGGCTGGAGGAGATGCCTGTGCCGCAGATTGGCCCCGGCGAGGTACTGATACGGGTGGAGGCCAGCGGCATCTGTGGCACCGATTTGCTGGAATGGTATCGCCTGCACAAAGCACCTTTAGTCTTAGGTCATGAAGTTGCCGGTGTGATTGTTGCTGTCGGAAAAGGGGTGGAACATTATAAGGTGGGTGATCGGATTTGTGCCGCTCATCATGTTCCCTGTAACTCATGCCATTATTGTCTTGGTGGACACCACACCGTTTGCGATACCCTGCGCCGGACGAACTTCGACCCTGGTGGCTTTGCTGAGTATGTGCGGCTGCCAAGCATCAATGTCGACCAGGGCATATTCCCCTTACCTGACGAAGTATCTTTTGAGGAGGCGACCTTCATTGAGCCGCTGGCTTGCGTACTGCGCGGGCAAAGATTAGCCCATCTACAGCCAGGGCAAAGTGTGCTCGTTGTGGGCAGCGGCGTTGCCGGGCTGCTCCATATACAACTGGCTCGGGCTTCGAGTGCCAGTTACATTATAGCGACGGACATCGTTGATTATCGCTTGGAGGCAGCGCGAAGGTTTGGAGCCGATATTGCCATTCAGGCTAAGGAGTATACCCCAGCCTATTTACGTCGGGCAGCCGATGGTCGTCTCGCTGACCTTGTGGTGATATGCAGCGGAGCGACATCAGCTATAGCTCAGGCATTGGAGTCGGTGGGGCGGGGAGGTACTGTTCTCTTCTTTGCCCCCACAGAGCCGGGCGTTAGCGTTCCGATATCGGTGAACGACCTGTTCTGGCGTAATGAGATAACGCTCACCAGCTCCTATGGTGGCAGCCCTGGGGATTATGCCGCAGCACTGGAACTGATACAGGCTGGCAAAATACGTGTGCGGGAGATGATTACCCATCGACTGGGGCTGGCGGAAACAGGCCTGGGATTCCAGCTTGTCGCCCAGGCTCAAGACTCTCTAAAAGTGATTATCGAGCCGCAGAGGTAGATAGCGGCTGCTTTTCCAAGTAAGCGAAAATATCAGGTAACAATCTGGCGTAATGCTCTGGGAAAAAGCTTCACTCCAACCAATCAAAACAGGTCATTTTTTCCAATAATAAACAAATATGAGGCAGGTGACGCGCTAGATTTTGCTATTGTTTCCTTGACCTTCTCTCCTTTTTCCATCAGGCGCGTTTGAGTTTGCAGATCTGAGTGGTTCTCAATTCTCTTGATTCCATCGTCAATGTCCTTTATGACTTCGTGAAATATTGCCTGGTTCCTTGGATCTTCGCATCGTTGCCACGTCAATCTCTGTATAGCAGACTGCTTATCAACTGTATTGGAGATGCTTTCCTTCTTATTAACGACTAACTAAATAGCATGTTATTCTTCAGGAGGTGTCAGTATAAAGAAGTCGTCGTCTAGCTGTATGTTGGTCTCGATTGTTTCGTCCTCAACAATCGTCTGGCCTGCTTGCTCATTACTTGAGATTGAGCGGGAAGGGGCACGAATGCCATGCACCTCCCGAAAACCTTCAGACCGGATGGTTACTGGAATACCGATACCTCCCTCTTGCATTGAGATTATCTTGGAAAGGAGCACGTCACCCGTTACGGCATCAACAAATACAGTCATCACCGGCAGGTCACCAGCTTTCAACTCCACTACATAGACTTCTTTATCATCAAGAATATCAGCTCGAAGCACTTTTATGGAGTCGAAGTAGTCATGCCAATCACCGGTCATAACATAAGGATGTCCCTGCTTTGCCTGCGCTAATAACTGGCCGCGTAGTTCCTTAAACGGCCCGAAGCTTGATTCAACCCAGGCACGGTCACCGTTTAACACCGTATGGCTATAGCCGTACTTGCCATAGTCCACATCGGCACGATATTTATCGGGACCGGCGGCATAGATGGAGACCGTACCCCTAACCCCCGACTGAACGCTGTAAATAGTGCTGTCAATTCTATAGTTGCCCATAGCTTCCAGGGCGGCCTCGTTACCTTCGGCATCCCGCAGAATCATGATTTCAGCAACTGTCGGCAGTCTCTTACTTTCGATCTGGGGCAGGATAAACTCCTGGCCGGCCTCGTACATAATCAGTGAATCTACCTGCCCAGTGGGTGTTTCGTTGAAACTCACGCTTATATCCGGTGTGACACGAAAGACCCACCTGGCATTCTCATCGGGAGGATATAGCTCATATACCATCTGCCCAGGCACATCAATGGCAAGTCTGTTGTTCTGTATCAGGACCTCTACAGTCACTTGCAGTTCCTCGAAACGATAGCTGCCGAGATACTTCTGCAATTCGTCCAGAGGAATCTCCGGTGCAATCTCGACACCTTCTCTGGGTAAATCGAAGGTCATACCTGCCTGGTACATCTTCATACCGATTACATTATCATTTTCGTCGCGTTCAAAAGACACAGCGATTTCATTGCTGATCACAAAGTACCATTTGCCTTCTTCGTCAGGCTCTTTGAGCTCGAAGACCTGTTGATCCGGCACGTCGATAGCAAGTCGATCGTTCTGTACCAGCACGGTGAATACCGTGTTCTTAAACTCGCCGAAGTTGGCAATGTATTTGCCGACATATGGTTCGTAATCTTCGGTGGCGTCAGCATCTGTTGGTTCCTCTCCGAGCAGCATGTCCCAGACAATGTTCACGGCCGACGGTGGCAGAGGGCTTGCCGAAGCGTTGGTGAGTAGTACGAAGCCAAGGTCGGACTCTGGCAGCATGGCCACCTGCGCCGAGAAGCCATCTACATTACCGCCGTGTTCAATGACCGGCTGACCTTCCCATTCCCGTATCACCCAACCCATTCCGTAGCCTACATCCTCGGTAATATCAATCTGAGTTGTCCACGTTTCACTGAGGTTTTCCTCGCTGATGAGGCGATGGCCTCCGTATTCACCACGGTTAAGCTGTAAACGCAGCCATTGTGCCATATCAAGCACATTGGAATTGATGGACCCGGATGGCCCGATGTTATCCACATTGCGCATGGGCTTATATTCATAGGCCTGTAAATCCTCATTCCACAGGTAGCCTGATGCCAGCCGAGAATCTTTTTCAGCTTGGGTTACGGATGTTGTCGTACTGTTCATACCCAGTGGCTCAAAGATACGTTCTGTAACGAGTGTATCCCAGTCCGTCCCATCTGCTTTACCAGCTGCTACGCCCGCGGATATATACATCACATTGCTGTAATAGAATTTCTCTCTGAAGGGCACGTATGGTTCGGCCTTGGTAGCATCAAGCAGCACTTCCTCAATCGGGATTTGGCCGCTGGCAAAGAGCAGGCCCATACGGGTAAAGCCGGTACGGTGCGAAAGTACATCACGCAGTGTAAGCTCGGCACTTTCATTATTACTTTCGATATCCATCTGAAAATAGGGCAGGTATTTCGTTACCGGGTCGTCCCAGTCCATCTTTCCTTCATCGACAAGCATGCCGACAAGGGCAGAGGTGAAGGCTTTGGTAGACGAACCGATAGCGAAGATAGTCTCGGGCGTCACTGGCGTTTCTTTCTCGACACTGGCAATCCCGAAACCATGAGTAAGGATCACTTCGTCATCCTTGACCACCGCGATAGCCATGCCCGGTATATGGTGCGTCTGGCGCTGTTGTTCAAGTTGCTCCACCAGAAGGTCAAGTTTCTGCTGCAATCCTGGGACTACTGCCGGAGTAGCCGGTGCAGCATAATACGGCAGTATGATAGCAGCAAGGAGTAACAGAAGCATTAATGCTTTCTTCATTTTTTACCTCGAGGATAAGTTTTTTGTTTGGCTCTATTCACCTTCTTCATTCCAAGCCTTCTTCAACCTAAAGAGTGAAGTTAAGCAGATAGTCTTTCAATACATGTGCTCATTCGGAGAGATAATTATACCAGAGGAGCTCAAACATACCCAAGATGTTCAGTGGCACTACTAGATTTATTAGACCGATGGCGAGCATTATGGTTAGATTATTCTTGCATGAAGACAAACCCCCCGATATTTATTTGGAGGCAATGACATGGTAGGAAGTCATCCAACAAGATAGCGTTTTGTGACTCATTAACTCCATATCATGTTTTGGACACGGCAATCTATTGATAATTCCTTCACTAGTTATATAATAACACTTTGAGGCTAATATCAGGCTGGCAAAATACGTGTGCGGGAGATGATTACCCACCGGCTGGGGCTGGCGGAAACCGGCCTGGGATTCCAGCTTGTCGCCCAGGCGCAAGACTCTCTAAAAGTGATTACCGAACTGCAGAGGTAGATAGCGGCCGCCCTCTAAGCAACAGGTCGTGGGTTCGAGTCCCTCAAGAGACACCACAAAGACGGAGCAACTGTTTTAACAAGTAAGCGAGGACACCGGGTGACATTTTGGCTAAATGTCGGATAGATTGTCCTTCAAATCAGCTACCGAGTCGGGCCAGAAATAGAGGCAATTTACGGCACAGGCTTTGTTGAAGAAACCATCCTTGTAAAGAATTTATGCGAACTGCCTTACTTCAACTCAATTTTACCCTGCGAAATTATCACCAACACCATAACCGGTTTGGCCTACTCTTTAGAAGTGGTGGGTAAAACAGAGAGTTTGAAGATTAACATTAAGTTACAGTAGTCAATATTGGGATAAAAGTCACATACAACAATGGCGGTGGGTTATATCATTAAACTAACGTATAACCAAAGTTAGGGAGGTATGAACATGAGAAAAGCGATAGCAGGTAGGCATATTTTATTTGTTGCCCTTTCCGTGGTGCTGGTGGCTATAATTGCGTTTGGGGTGAATACGGGTTGTTGCCAAACGGAGGGGCTAGCACCTGTTGAGGTTAGAGAATATGAAGGCGTAGACCTTTCATCAATAAATGCTTTCAGGGAAAATTCCATAAAAGGTCCGCAGGAAATAGATGTAGCAAGTTATACGCTAAGGATTACCGGCCTGGTAACGAACTCCACAAGCTATACTTATGATGAAGTTATGAACAGGTATCAGCACTATAAAAAAGTCGTCACATTGGACTGCGTGGAAGGATGGAGTGTAACCATTCTCTGGGAAGGTGTGCTGGTCAGAGATTTGCTGGCAGAAGCGGAACCCCTGGAAAATGCGGAAGTGCTCATATTCCATGCCTACGATGGGTACACAACTTCTCTACCTATCGACTACATAATGGACAACGACATACTGATGGCATACAAGATGAATGATGTTATTCTTCCACCCGAAAGAGGTTTCCCATTTCAACTGGTAGCAGAAAGCAAATGGGGATATAAATGGATTAAGTGGGTAACAGAGATCGAATTGTCTGCCGATGCTAATTACAGGGGTTATTGGGAAAGTCGGGGATACTCGAACAGTGCAGACCTGGATGAAAGCTTCTTTGGAGACTGAAATCCATGACTAATCAACAACTCGTTAGGAGGACAATATACTGGCTATTGACAGTTGTGGTAATAATCTATCTCCTTACTGGATTTGGTATTACCCAGTACAGGATTTTTGAATCTCTAACATTTGGACTATTGACTAAGAATCTGGCTCATAGAATTCATATGAATTTAGAGATTCCATTCATAATCTTGGTAGTCTTGCATATCTGGCTTCTGCCACTGCTAAAACGATTCAAATTGAAACACTTAAGCAGAAATAATTAGTTACATCCTTTTTTCTCCCCCAAATATATCTTTGTATGATCAACACCACTCACAACGTACATCTATACTCAGAACGTAAAATGAACTCATCGGTAATCCCCGCTCTGTTCAGAGAATTTTAGGGTTCTCAGGCTCAGGACTCTCTAAAATTGATTATCGAACCGCAGAGGTAGATAGCGGCTGCTTTCTAAGCAACGGGTTGTGGTTTCGAGTCTTTCCAGGGATGCCGCAAAGCTAGCCAGACTACGGCAAGCTTTTGGGATGCATATTTACAGCGTTGCTTTTATCTGTTTTTGAGGGACGGGATGATTAAAGGAGTGTTCAATAGGTCATTAATATAGGTATCGATACCTTGTGTGAACCATGATTTCTCTGAGAACCGTTCAGAGTCAATAGGCGACATTTCTCCAAACTCTTGTTCATAGAGCAATCCTACATTTCCAGAGACAGTCTTATGAAGGTATCGTAAGAGAGTGACGATAGGTTATCAAACAATAAGAGTTATTCTGGTATAATCCATTTAATAATGGAAAATAAGGGTAGCGTAGACGATATAAGTTTTACCGAAAGCTCTCGACAAACTTCTTTTTGTCTGAGGGAGACATACGGCATTTCTGAGAAATGTAAACTATCTTTTCAACGGGCGATAATTGACTGGTACAATAAGAACAGGCGGTCCTTCACTTGGCAAACAGGTAATGATCCATATAAGATTATCGTGGTAGAAATTATGCTTCAGAAGACTAATGTAGATAGAGTCGCACAGATATATCCACAATTCATGCAGAGGTTCCCTGACACTATTGCATTAGCGCGTTCGGAGCTCGAGGAGTTAAAGCTAATATTGAAGCCTTTAGGTCTTGATTATAGAGCTGCAAGGCTAAAGGATATGGCGCAGAGATTAGTTGCTAAATACGGCGGAGAGGTTCCAGTCTCAGAAGGAACATTATTAACTCTTCCGGGTGTTGGCCAGTACATAGCAAACGCAGTGCTCTGCTTTGCTTATTCAAGTAGGGTCCCACTCGTCGATATAAATGTGGTAAGGTTATATGAAAGGGTGTTCTCTCTTCGATCTGACAAAAAGAGGGCGCGCGAAGACCCAAAGATATGGGAATTTGCCACAGAAATGATGCCAATGAATGGATTCAGAAAATATAACCGGGCACTTATTGATTTTGGTGCTGAAATATGTATAAGTAAAAATCCTAGATGTGATAAATGTACTGTGAGCTTCATATGTAATTATTCTAGCGGTCAATACGGAGGTAATTAAAGAAGACTCGTGATAGGAATAGACTTATTTGCAGGGCCTGGAGGATTGTCTGAAGGTGCAGAACAAGCAGGTGTCGAAGTGCGGTTGGCTGTCGAATCCGAACCGAACGCAATTGCTACCTACGCCCGCAATCATCCAAATACACGGATTTTTGCATATGACATTCGAAAGCTCAGAGAAATAGGTATTGACCCGTTAGGCCATACCAGCATCATATTTGGGGGTCCCCCTTGCCAGGGATTCTCTACTTCTAATCAAAAAACCAGAAATCTCGCCAACCCCGACAATTGGCTCTTTTTGGAGTTCCTACGCATTGTCAAACTCTGGATGCCAGATTGGGTCTTATTTGAAAATGTGCCTGGTATCGCGGGAACAAAGGGAGGGTTCTTCCTAGAACAGTTGAATAATGGTTTGAAACGATATGGTTATACTTGTTCCAATTGGATATTAAATGCTGCTGACTACGGTGTTCCACAACTGCGTAATCGTTTTTTTGTGTTGGGGTCTTTGCATGGGATTAGTGTCAAAGCACCTAAACCATCGTTGATAAAATATGTAACCGTAAATGAGGCTATAGCAGACTTACCTATTCTACAAAACGGAGCATCAACCAACTGGATGCCTTACAGGTCTGATGCTCAAAGCGCGTACTCCCGTTTGCTGCGGGGTAATGCTTTGGAATCGCCTAATCATCTTGTAACGAGGAATAGTCCTCTTGTAATCGAGCGTTATAGATATATTTCAGAGGGAGGCAATTGGGAGAGTATACCGAATGAACTGATGGGCAACTACAGAAATCGGTCTAGATGTCATACAAGAATATACTACCGGCTTAGAAACGATGCCCCTTCCGTGGTAATAGGGAATTATAGGAAGAATATGCTTATACACCCAACACAGGACCGAGGACTTTCTGTCAGAGAAGCAGCTCGATTACAGTCTTTCGGGGATTGGTATGAGTTCTGTGGCACTATAGGCTTTCAGCAGCAGCAAGTGGGAAATGCAGTACCCCCTTTACTGGCAAGGGCCGTTTTTGAAGCAATCTTATCCTATGATAGTTCAGGGAAACGTCTATCTAGTGCCAGATTGAGCCCTGAGAGAAGGATGTCTGTTTGTGTGGTCTGATAGAGCAATCGAAAAAATTACCGAACGAGAGTTGAAACAACAGCTTGGTTTGGAAACTGGTGAAGAGCGCTTTGCCTTGTATATAGCTGCAAGGCGAGCTCTAGTCGGTGATATACTTCCTAACATAGCACGCATGCTTCCAGCTCACACCGACCACGGATCGGAGCATGTGGGTAGCGTGCTCGAAAATGCTGCATTGCTTTTGGGTCTGGAGGATATTGATGCAGAGGAATACCCTACCGATCTTAGTGGCCTAGAGTTATATTGCCTAATCTTGTCAATACTCTTTCATGACGTAGGAAATATTTTCGGCCGCGAAGATCATCAGCGCAGAGTTGCGGAGATATATGACTTAATACGGGCGCCTGTACAAAAACAAGGTCAAGAGAGGAAAATTTTACTGCAAATTACGTCAGCTCACTGTGGTGATGCTTCCGATGGCTCCAGGGATACGCTCAAGGAGTTAATGGGTCCCGCTCAACTAGATAGAAAGCCAATTAGGATACGCGAAGTAGCGGCGATACTACGGTTTGCTGACGAATTAGATGAGGGCCCGCAACGGACCTCGCTTGTCATGCAACAATACCATCAATATCCTCCCCAGAGTGAAGTATTCCATCGATATTCAGATATTACGAATGTTTATATCGATCGGGGTAATAACCGTATTGCTTTAACATATGATCTTAATATTGACACTAATGGTTCAAAACAACTCAGTGCGGATAATGAGGCAAAGCTCCGGAACTTATTGAAGTTTACCTATATAAGAATCAGAAAACTCAATCAAGAGAGAAAGTATGCAAGGCACTACTGTACAATGCTGGATCCTTTTAAGGAAACCACAGTCGTGTTTGACTTCTTGGTAGATAAGCGACCACACAACTTCGGCTTTCCGAGAGTAGTTTCGCTAACGGACTTAGTTGTGCCCGGAGATATAGAGAAGGAGTTCTATGAATACTGTGGCGACTTTGCTATAGATAACGTCATCGAGAAAATCAGGAGCGGACTTCAATCTGTCTAAATTCATGATAGGCGGAAGCTTGGAAAGAATACGAGCAGGCTATTAAATCTTCTGAGGGTGAATTGGAGATGATAGAATACAATAATCCCTTCGAATACGAAGCAGCTACCAAGCTATCTTATGACAAGATAGTAGATTTCTATATTGAAGACTTCAATTATTCTCGGTTTATTCATTCAAGACGGAACGTTATTTTGGTAGGTGAGCGAGGAACAGGGAAGAGTATGGCCCTGCTGTTCAATTCTTTCCCTGTAATGCAGATAAAAGCGGAAAGGGCTAAAGAAGAGCTAGGATTTGATGTCATCTGCGTCTATATACCCTGCAACACCCCGCTAACCCACAGGGGAGAATATCAACTACTGGGAGAGTATGAAGCTTCCGTAGTTAGCGAGCATTTTCTTGTATTAGCTGCAATGTATGCTATCGCAGATACGCTTGCCAAGATAAAGGGTCTATTAGAGGGTATAGACGATAACCAGCTTAAGAAACAGATTATGTTCGCGCTCGATTTAGAGCTACCTGATTCTGAGCCAGTTTTTGAAGGACTCAAACAATCAATCCAGAGAGAAATGACAAGATCTCAGAGGGTGCTGAATTCCAGAGCAAAAGATGCCTTTTATGATGCAGCAATATCTTTTTCATCTGGAGTATTACCTTTATTGAATACACTAAGAAAAGTGAAGAGGCTGGAAAACTCTCATTTTTCGTTAATGTTTGATGATGCTCACGACCTAAATCCACATCAGGTAAGAGCATTAAATTCGTGGATTGCGTACAGAGATAATTCATTATTTAGCTTCAAGATTGCGACAGCTAAGGTTGACCAGCCGACTCTGATAACGACCTCTGGCGGAACGGTGCTGGAAGGACACGATTTTACTTTGGTAGATATGGAACAAGCATATCAAAGTCAGTACACAGATTTTGGCAGGCTAGCAAGGGATGTCGTAGGCAGGAGGCTGATAAACTTGAATATTGCTAAGACGCCCGAGCAGTTCTTCCCGGTCAATCCACAATTTGAAAAGGACCTTGCCGAATGCAAGGAAAGGATCAAGGTAAAGGCAAGAGAAAAATACCCCAACGGTAATCAAAAGCAAATTGAGGACTATATATATAAATATACACGGGCAGAGTACTTTCGGAGTCGTTCTCCGAGGGCCAACTTGCCTCAGTACAGTGGATTTGACACGCTAGTTCATCTTTCAACGGGCATTATCCGTAACTTGTTGGAACCTTGTTTTTGGATGTATGACGCTGTTTACTCCCGGAGAAGATCCGCAGGCGAAGAATCGCCAAATATACAAGAGATTCCTTATTCTATTCAAAATGATATCATCATTGATAGAAGCAGGAGAAAATGGACACTGATAAGGGAAGGGCTTGACAGTAGTATTGAAGGCTGTTCACGTGAGCAGAGAGAACAAATTTACAAATTGTTTGACAACCTGGCTATTCTTTTTCGAGAAAGACTGCACAAGCATGAGTCTGAGCCCAGGGCTATTGTCTTCACGATATCGGAGATGGACTTTGACCATCGCCGCGAACTTGAGGAGCTTTTAAGAATTGCACGAAAGGCTCAAGTTTTGTACACACGTTCTGGATCAGCTAAGGACCATGGGAGGAGAGAAATATATTATGTACCAAACCGTATTCTCTGGCCAGATAGAGGTCTGGATCCACATGGTCAACATGCTCGCGTCTCAATAAAGGCTCGGCATCTTTGGGCAGCAGCCGAAAGCGATACAAGAATCCCAATGACCACGACGGAGGAAACAGGGGAACGTGAACAGATTGACTTGCAGGGAGTGCTTTTCTGATGCGCCAAGCTGAATTGATTATTACAGTAGCTAGTTGGGAAGAACGTTTTCTGGTTGGCTTAAGAAACTTACTAAGTCAATCATGCCCAAAGAACTTGATTATGTATTACTTTGTAGAATATGCCGATTATACGATAGATAATCGGCATAAGATTGAAGGATTGTGCGAAGAAAAGGACATAGGTGTCAATTCCTACCACCTTACATTCAAAGACTCGGTTAAATCATGGCTTACCATCTATGATACTATGAACATTGAAGGAACTAAGGGAAAAGAAGTAACCGTTGATTTTACCACCATGCCGCGAGAGACTCTTTGGACTTTACTCGACCTTCTTAATGGATATGGAGCAATTATCCAATATGTCTATCATACCCCCGAGCGTTATAGTAGCGAATGGCTAAGCCGTGACCCAGGAAGACCAAGAATCGTATACAAGCTTGGTGGTGAAGCTAGACTAGGTCTACCCACTATACTTTTAGTTTTAACAGGCTACGACCCAGATAGAGTGGACCAACTGATTAGATTTTTTGATCCATATCATACACTACTGGGGGTTCAGACCGGTGAACAATTTAATAATCAAACTATGAATATTGCTAAGTATCAGCACTATTTACGAGAACCTGGAGTTGAAATATTCAGTTTGAATGCATATACAAGCAATCATGGATTCGATTCTATTGAGGCACAGCTTCGACCGTATTTGGACCAACATAACATCATTATGAGTTCCCTGGGTCCAAAACTTTCAGCTATTGCTCTTTATCAATTGCACAAGAAATATCCACAGACGGCTTTGGCATACGCACCATCCAATGAATTCAACTTGGAATATTCCTTTGGTATAGATAAAACGTTTACGAATTTGCTTGTAATAGGAAATGACGAAAAAACAGAATATTCTAGGGAGGCCAAAATTGATTAATGATTACGATGTTGAGGTTAGGCTGTTAGCGATTACTGGTCTAACTGGGATATTGGAGAAACTTCTAAAAGAGGTGGAGAAGCCCACTTGTGAAGAACTCATTGAGTATGCTGGTAGGTTGTGCTGGGATACCACCGACAAGCTGGGCAGCAATCCTGAGCGTATCCAAGAATGGATAAAGATTGGGCACGAGTCGATGGTGGAACATGCCTGCGCTACCTTCTACATTCGTGCCAGCCGTGTCCTGACCCATGAGCTTGTCAGGCATAGATTGGCAAGTTACAGCCAGAGAAGCCAGCGATATGTGAAAGAAACCGAGCCAAGATATATCGAGCCGCCTCCGATAAAAAACAACGAATCTGCCCATAAGCAATTCGAGGAGACGATGACAGCTTGCTGGCAAGCCTATGGTGACCTGTTAGCCAAGGGTATAAAGGCTGAGATCGCTCGCTATGTCCTCCCCAATGCCTGTGAAACCCAGATAATCTGCACCTGGAACTTTCGCGAAATTCGCCATATCATCAAGCTCAGGACAAGTGAAAGAGCCCTTCCCGAAATGAGAGCAGTAGCCAGTGAAATTCGGAGAATTATGAAAGAGCAAGCGGCAAAGGTATTTGAGGACTTGTAGGACGGCTGCTTTCTGAACAGGGGCTTCAGTTAACACTTTCGGGCCCTGAATTCCAGGGGACACCATACCAATCAGGCCTACTACAAATCAGGTATTATTTCCCCAAAATACCCCGAGGCCTTAATGCATTGATTAACCCAGCTAGTTTCCTGAGGTATAAAAAGCGGTAGCCTAAAAAAGGAGGGAGCACCCGAAGATGCTCCCTTTTGGTTGCCTTTGACCAAGGCGGCTACTTAACCACCCTTATTGAGTCATCAACAGTTGAACCATCGTAGTCCAATGCAGCCAATATCTGACCGACTGCGATACCAGTCTGTTTGGTTCTGTAATGGCTTACAAGGTCAATGTAGCCGTCGTAGTTCACGTCCTGGAGATGCTGAGCGTACACCTCAGCGTCAGTCAGATTATGCGCCGGTAGTGCATCGCTAGGGCCAAATCTGAGAGTCGTAACATCTACAGTGGTGACATCAAAGGTATCAGTGCCGAGGAGAGCTACGGGTATGACACCCTTGGACTTGGTGTTGATGCTGTTGGGATAGCTGCCAGGCTTGATGTCTAGGAGACCCTCGGTGACGGATATTTTTTGTGTACCGATTACAGTCTCATTAACACCCTGTTCGCCTCTGTAGAATGTCACTGTGGCATACAGCGGCACCCCGAGCCATGTTTCCACTTCGATTGTCTCATTGAACGCGACCGTGCCGGGGCCAACAACGCCAGACACAACAAGAGGGTCGAGGGTAACATTGAGTCCTGAGTCAGCCGTCACTACCCACCAGACATCGGTTGTTATTTCCGGTATCTCCACCGCCTTCTCAACTGTAGCTACTGAACCTGGCGGGAGTACTATGTTTACCTCTGAGGGCTCTACTGGGCTCTGCGCCAAAGCTGGCACCGCTATAGTGAGCGACAGCACCAATGCTAATCCTATCGTTATCAATTTCTTCATCTTCTTTACATTCTCCTTTCATTTAAGCGTTTGCCTTATCGCCCGTCGACCTCGGGCATCACGGCTTGTGCATTTATTCAGTTCTACTTCATATCACTTCCTCATCACAATCAGGGGCATCCTGGGGGCTAGGGCTTTACCTAGCCCCCTAGGTTTGTTGATTCAAACAAGTTCACCCATCACTACATAGGGTAGAAGCGGACCTGGATTAGCTTGGAACCATTGTTCTGCAGCTGCCAGAAGTAAGCTGTGTCGCTGTACTGTGGACTAGCTTCCAATGCGGCAAGGTAATCAAAAATCCATACCTGTCCGGACACTGTAGGCAGACCCGTTACAGCATTATTGATTTCGTCATTATTAATGAAGAACAGATCAGTAGCATCAACCCACTTCCTTTTAACAGTAACTGTGCCAAGATTTAGGTAGTAGTAAAGGTACCCGTACTCGTCGAAAACTTGCGCCCAGCCGTCAATCACCGGACAATTTGCGACTGGCTTTGCTTTTACTGCAACAACCACCCGATACTCACCATCGGCAAGCTCTAACTCACATGGGTCACCATCGAAAGCGCTGCCGTCGATAACTGCGAAATCATCGCTACTGCTCTGAGTCATGTAGATAGCAAACCCAGGTAGCGAGGTTACGTTCGCGGCAACATTGCCATGATTGACCACTTTGTTGCCGGCGGGTCCCGACTTAAGGTTAATCTGCCAGTTGGTTGTATCCATGGGAACGAACATTGTGTGCCTCTGTGGATTTGAAACTTCTTTATCGTTCCAGCCATCCCTCTTACCGAGGAGGTTCAGGTTGTAGTGAGGTCCATTCAGATCAAATTCGGTTTTCGGACTCTTAGCAACCACGGCTGAAGGTAGTATAGTGGCTACTAAGACTACCACTAAAAGAATGCCAAATATTTTCTTCATCATTACCTTTTCTCCTTTCTTTTAAGAATTTCCCGATCTCCTGCCGTCGCCAAATTATTCGGCAGGTTTTATTCCCGTCGACCTCGGGCATAATGGCTATGTTCTTCCTCCTGACATCGGTTTGTTGCACTTAACTCATTATCTCAATGGGATAATGGCCTGTAAAGAACCAGATGTACTGAGTTCGAGAAGTAAATGGTAATATGCGCAGCCACGGAAAACATGGCAGGAAAATGGAGAGGCAACACTGTCTATGTTGGATTTTAATGACTGACTAGTCCAAATTTCCCATACCAGTTGATAGCGTCCATAGCACTTTTGGGTGATAGTATTTGGCGATTGGACGATTTAAAATTTGAGTAGATATTTTCAGCTTAATTTGATGAATAAACGTCTAGCTACAAATGAAGTTAATACTAACTGTGGTCAGGTAACTAATCCATGAATCAAAGATATTGGCGAGGTAGTGTTGAGCGAAGTTATTATTGCCATCATTGATAGATCGGAATTCTTCAAAGCTGGTGTGCGCCAAAGTCTCTCTGCACAACGAGATTTCAGACTAATGGATTGTGATCCAGACGACGAGCCGTTAAACTTTATAGAAGCTTATTCCGTTGATGTTGTGTTGCTTGACATCGACTTCCCTATATCAAAAGGCCTGGAGCTCAGCAGGGGAATTAGTCGACATTATCCAAACACCAGAGTCATAATGCTCAGCCCCTTTTTCAATGACGAAGAGCTTTTTGAGACCATTAAGACAGGAGCCGCAGGCTATATCGATAAGAGAACCAGCACCAACGATCTCGTTAGCACCATAAGAAAAGCAAGCCGTGGTGAATACCCTATCAACGACAGCATAATTGCCAGACCTGCGGTTGCCGAGCGTGTACTAAAGCAGTTTCAAGAAATAGCTTTATTGGGGCTAGTGAAGGAAAAAGTGGCTGCTCCTCTTACTACCAGAGAAATACAAATCCTAAGCTACATCGCTAGCGGTAACACAAACAAGCAAGTCGCCTATGTGTTGGGGATAAGTGAGCAAACGATAAAGAATCACGTAAGCGCAATTCTGCGCAAGCTAAATGCCAATGACAGAGCTCATGCTGTTGCTCTAGCCATCCGCAATCAGTGGGTTTCGATAGATGAAACATGAACAGGGATGGACCGCTGACACGCATTGTAGCACTAGTTACAAAACTAAATGAGTTATACTATCGCGGAACTAATCCTCAATAGCATTTGCATTCCGGTGACCGCCACTGGCATTGATTAATCTCCTATATTGGTAACTGATCTAATGACCGAGGCTTTTGCTCACCTGCCTTGAGTGTACAAAATAGCGAAATGTGCTTTTTTTAAGTGCTTCGAGGTACTAAGTAATAAATTAAATTCCCACTGAACAAAGCTAGTTGCTGCAAGGTTATTGCCCAAAATGGTTATTGTGGGATATAGAGAGAAGAGCCGGGTAGATATTGGAGGAGATGGAGATGGCTACAGGTGGCTAACTCTATCAAGAAAAGCCTACTGGGAATTCCAAGGGACACCATACCAATCAGGCCTGCTACAAATCAGGTATTATTTCCCAAGAATACCACCGCATTTTAATATTGCACAAAGTAGCGTATTGTTGCTCCTTAACTCTATAGTATGCCTTGGACGCAACACAAAAAACTATAATAATCTGACTTCTCTTCTAGTGTTGACGGGCTCAGATGATAGTTCTAAACTATTCATTACAATCATATGACTACGACATATGATTGGCTAAGAAAGGAGGATAGGCATGAAGTGGAAGGACCTTATTATTAATGGTTACAGTCGCATTCCAGAGTTATTAGAAAACGTGCTTAAAGGCCTAACTCAGGATGATTTGGACTGGCAACCGAGGCACGATTGTAACAGTATTGGTTGGCTAATCTGGCACTTGACACGCCAGCAAGATGCCCAGACTGCCTCTTTGATGGGTAAGGAGCAACTTTGGATTACTGATGAGTGGCATAGTAAGTTCAATCGACAACCAGATCCAAATGATATTGGTTTCGGACACAGCCCGGAGCAAGTGTCAGAGTTTAAATCACCGGAAACAAAAATACTATTAAGCCACAATCGTGCGGTGGTAGAACGCTCTAAGCAGTATATCAGCGACTTATCCGAAACCGACCTCGATAGAAAACTAAACGAACCGTGGTTTCATCCGTTACCAACAGTTGGTGTACGCTTGGTTAGTATTCTAGATGATAGCGTTCTTCACGCCGGTCAAGCGGCTTATGTTCGAGGCCTGCGTCAGGGAAAAGGTTGGCAGAAGTACTAACCATCCCTAAACACTTGGAACATTAGTTAAGCAAACCGAAAACCGTAGCTAAAATAGCTCGAATCGGTCTCAGTTGAGGCCGATTTTTATTTGGCCTCAGCAAAATTGTTAACCTGATTTTGGCCTCTGTGTCTCAAAATGCCAGTCGAACACGTTGGCATTGCACAATATAGCTAATTACATGTCCCGTAGTCAGCGAAGTAGTTCTGAAAATTAGTCAGTGGTATAGATTTACGTAACGCAAAAGGAGTGGATAAGGTTGCCGCCTATTTCCAGGGACACCATACCAATTAGGCCTACTACAAATTAGGTATTGTGTCCCCAGAATACCCTTTACGTCAGACTTAAGGCAGCGCGCAAATTGTCATCTATGGCTTCCATATCAGCTTTGGACATAATCCCAAGTCTGCGACTGATCATACCCTGCTTTATTGTTCTCGTGAACAGAAGAGCGTTCTGTCCTGCTTAGTGGATACAATTCCTCAGCAATTATAGAAGTAGCTTTCTGACCTCTCCTCTGGACCTTACCTTCGACTGTTAGCCAGCGTTCACGAAATAAGACTTGACCACACTTCTCCTGGACATCGCTAAATACGGTCACATCTGCTATTCCCGTTCCATCTTCCATTATCACGTAGACTACCCGCTTTCCACTCCTCGTAGGTGGAGTCTGGTAACGTATCACGGACCCCATTAGCTTGACCCTCCTGCCAGCAGGAATTGAGGGAAGGTCTTTCATTTTGGTGATTCCATTATCGGAGTCATAGAAATCGAGGGGGTGTGCCGACAGGTTCAATGACAGCAGTTCTCTCTCAATAAACAACCTGGTCTTTTTATCATCAATAGAGAAATCCATAGAAATATCTGCTTTGAGTGTAGCATCTTCAAAGAGTGACACTGTACCCCGGATTACCTTGTGTTTAAGTTCTGATAGCTTTGGAAGCTGTACTAGCAAGTCATTCTGATTACCCAAAGAATCAAAAGCACCTACTTTAACCAGGTTTTCCAGGATAGGTTGACTGACATCGGTTCTCAATGCAAAGTCTCTTAGAGAAGTGAATTTATGCTCTGCTCTTGCCGATAATATGGATTCCAATGCTTTTTCAGACATTCCCTTTAGTTGCTTGAGGCTAACTCGTATTGCCCCTTTTTCCACTGTATAGTGGTCTGAGGAATTGTTTATATCGGGTGGTAAGACTTCGACTCCAAACCTCTTTGCTTCGGCTACAAGGACATGAGATGGATAATAACCCATAGGTTGATTAGACAATACTGCTGCCAGGAATTCAGCAGGGTAATGGCTCTTCAACCAGAGCGTTTGATAAGCAGTAATAGCGTAAGCACAAGCATGTCCCTTACAGAATCCATAGGCAGCAAAAGCAGCTAGTTGCTTAAATACCTTTTCAGCTATATTTTTACTGATACCATCCCCAACAGCTCGGGAAATGAAGGAGTCTCTCATTTTCTCCATTTCCTGTTCAGTTCGTTCATGAGTCATGGCCCGTCTGAAACCATCCGCTTCAGCATAGCTCATTCCGGCTAAATCATGAGCAACTTTGAGGACTTGCTCTTGATAGAGGATTACTCCTAAAGTCTCCCCGAGAGCGTTTTTCAGCTTAGGATGGAGATACTTCACAGGTTCTTTGCCGTGTCTTCTGGGCAGGTAATCTTTATCCATATTGGACTTGAGCGGACCGGGACGGACCAGGGATATAGACACGATGATGTCTTCAAAGCGGTCTGGCAGAAGTCTACCTGCCATTTCTCTTTGTGCCGGTGATTCAAGCTGAAATGTCCCGATAGTCTTTCCGTCTCTGAGTATGCTAAAAGCTACGGGATCGTTTCTCGGTATCTTCCCTATGTCAATATCAATTCCACGAATTTGCTTAATGTTGCTTAGTGTATCCTCAATGACAGTCAGAGTAGGGAGTGATAACAAATCCAGTTTCACAATCCCCAACCTCTCGATGTCATCCTTATCATACTGACTGATAATATCTCCTCCACTAGACCATTCAAGGGGGACTAAATCAGACAGCTTCCCACTACCGATTAGCAACCCTCCCAAGTGGACGGATAGATGCTTGGGGAATCCGTCTATAGCAGTGCATAGCTTAAAGAAATCAGCAAGTTCTTCTTTCTTGTAGACAGTGCTATGCTTTAGCTCAGGAAGCGTATCAGTATATTCCATAAGCTTGGAAGCAGATAACCAGTGGATACCGTTACAAGCCTCCTCAATTATCGTTTTTGGTATTTGTAGAGCTTTACCTACATCACGGATCGCACCTCTAGCCATGTAGGTATTTATCGTCCCCACGCAAGCAACATTCTCAGCACCATACTTCTGGTAGATGTAGTCTCTCACCTCATCCCTTCGTCTTCTGTCAACATCTAAATCAATGTCGGGAGGTTCACACCTTAAAGGATGCATGAAACGTTCAAAGAGCAGGTTATATTCAATAGGATCAACATTGCTAATATCGAGTGCGTAGACAACCAAGCTATCTACGGCACTTCCCCTTGCTTGACATCTTATATCTCTACTTTTCGCCCAGCGGACTATATCCCAAACCACCAGGAAGTAACTGCAAAATCCAAGTTTATTAATAGTATCAAGCTCATGCTCAAGACGATTCTTCATTGAATCGGATAGCAAACCATATTTTCTTCCAGCTCCCGCAAAAGCTATCTTTCTAAGATAACCGTAATCAGACTCACCCTCCGGAATATCAAACTTAGGGAAGCGAGGCTTCCCCAGTTCCAACTCTAGATTACATCTTGAAGCAATCTCCTCGGTATTCTTTATAGCTTCAGGTAGGTCTCTGAAGAGCTTCATCATTTCCTGCTGCGATTTCAGATATTGCTCTACAGTGCGATAGCCCTCCAATTGAGAAGCTGGTATGATCTGGTCGATAGCATTAAGTAGCTCTTTGATCCTGTATTCTTTGATTTCAGCGTAATGGACATTATTGGTAGCTACTATCGGTAGACTATGTTCCTTAGCAAATGAAGCAAGCCGGTAACTGTCAGAAACCCCCTCTCTTGAAGGATAACGGATAAGCTCTATGAAAAAGTCTTTACCAAAGGCTTCTCTATAAAAGCACGCTGCTTCTTTAGCTTTATCACGCTTACCTTCAGCGACGAGGGTAGGTATTTCACCCTTACTACAACCACTCAGAGCTATCAGTCCGCTACTATGATTCCGCAGCATCTCTCTAGTTGCTTCTGGTTTCCTATCTCGATTCGACAAGTGAGCTTGCGTTATTAATCGACAGAGGTTTGAGTATCCATCAGCATTCTTACAAAGTAGTGTTAAATGATACCCACCATCCAAATCAACTTCAGCACCTATTATCGGTTTGATTCCTACTGCTTTGGCTTTGCTATAGAAACGAATGACACCAGTCAACCGATTATGATCCGTTAGAGCTAAGGCAGGCATTCTCAGAGAAACAGCTTTATCCAGTAGTTCATCTAGAGACGAAGCTCCGTCAAGAAAGCTATATTGAGAGTGGACGTGAAGATGAATGAAACCCATGACCACCACCTCAATCGAGGACTCTTGAGAGAAACCACTGTCCCCCAAGCTTATAAAGCTCATAAGTTCCAGTGCTTGAGTTCTGTGCATTCACACGGATGAAGAGACGCATCGATTTACCATTCCACCATTCAGAAGGTTCTCTCCACCAACCAACAACATCAAGGACTCTATAGAGACGCTTCCTCCAAATGAAGGCAGTTATTATTGAATCATTGTTCTGATGGACTTTGACCGGTTCATCAATAAGCCTGGACATGGTATTGACTCCAAAATAGGGAAGGGAATAGAATTATAACAGAACATCCGTGCTATTGTCAAGAGTTTTTAGCAGGATTTTAGGTATATCTTAAAAATTAATCTGCTCGGAGATATGCTGGTATAATGATGCTAAAGGAATATAAAAGATGACCGATCAAGCGAAGATATACATAGGGACATCAGGATGGTCCTACCCCAAAGGTGAAGGCACGTGGACTGGATACTTCTACCCTACGGGCAAGATAAATGAGCTTGAATACTATAGCCAATTCTTCAACACAGTAGAGATAAATAGCTCATTCTATAGACCACCAAATCCTGGCTACGTTTATAACTGGGTTCGGAGAGTTCCGAAGGACTTCCTCTTCACAGTTAAGCTTTGGCAGAAATTCACTCACCCGAAGATGTATAAGGAAGCTACGGGAGAGGAAGCGGTGATATCTTTGCAGGATGTCGATATATTTAAGCGGAGTATTGATCCCCTATTGAAAAGCGATAAACTAGGTGCTTTGTTGGCACAGTTCCCGCCTAGCTTCAGGAACGATAGCTTTGGGCAACAAGTCATAAATGCGGTGAGTAGGTTGTTTGGACAGTATAGGCTAGCTGTTGAGCTAAGGCATAGAAGTTGGAGTGACGACCCCAATATCGCAACGCTACTCAAGGAAAATAATGTTGCTTGGGTTCAAATTGATGAGCCGAAGTTTAAATCCTCAATCGCTCAGGAGCTTCCTTTAACCGCTGATATGGCCTACTTCCGCTTTCACGGTAGAAATGCGGAAACGTGGTGGACGGGAGATAGCGAAACCCGCTACAAATACCTATATTCGACTGAAGAAATAAATGAGTTGGCAGGTAGAGTAAAGACAACAGCAGGTCAAACTAAATTGCTCTTTGCTCTATTTAATAACCATTGGAGAGGGTATTCTCCCCGTAATGCTGTTGATATGATGAAGTGTCTGCAATTGCCTTTTAAAGAGCCTCCTATGCAAGTTCGAATGGAAGAAGACGAAGCATCTGAATCAGTGGAGTAAAGTCATGTTGGAGACTGATACGCAATAGATACAAAATAGTAGAAAGTTATCCAACAATCTAACGTAGTGTTCAGCGGTAGAGAGCGGGTGCAGCGCGCTGTCATCATTGTCTCTGTCCACTCATCGGACTCGCTCGTTAGCGTCAGGCATGGCGACTGGCTGTAGCGGCTGCTTTCTGAGCAGGGGATTATGGGTTCGAATCTCTACGGGGGCGCCACAAAGCCAGAGCAACTGCTTTTCCAGGTAAGCGAGAACATCAGGTAACAATCTGATGGAATGTGACCCAGTCTTTAGTCAACGCCGCTTGCCTTTCCGAAGTCCTAATTACAAGCCGTATGCCCGAAAAGGCAACGATGTCCTACGACGGTGTGCTATTCGCGTTGACAATTACACAATGGACAGTTAGACTGAAGTTAGCGCATACTAAGTAACATTCGACGAGATAGCCTGAAGCATAAAAGGGAAGGAAACTGCAGGCGAGAAGTGAGAGGAGGCGGCAATGATAAAAGGTGTCATAGGATACAAGGTGTTGAGTTATAAGGACGTAGAGCCCATATTGATGAAGCTCAGGTCGCATGCCATGCAATATCCAGGCTTCGTTAGCGCTGAGAATCTCGTCAGCGAGGAGGACTTCTCTGTCGTCGTAATGATAAGCACATGGGAGACGATTGAAAACTGGAGGATATGGGTAGAGTCAAGGATAACGCGACATTTGCTTCGACAAGCCAAAGAAGTTGTGGTGGGAGTGGCCAGAATAACAGCATACAGGACAATGCCCACAGTAGAGTGGCGCTAATAAGGCGTCAGTCTTTGTCGATAACGGCTCCTTTCAATATTACCTCAGTGCGGTTGTCTAGGATGTCAGGCGACGGCATCGGTCACACCACTTCGTCTTTCAAGATGCGTCTTAACTGGACAATAAGCAGTGGTAAATCTTTGGTCACAATTGTCCAGACAACATCGAGGTCAACATCAATATAGCCATATATTAGACGGTTTCTAGTGCCACTAATTAAGTCCCAAGGAATTTCAGGATATTGATGATGCAATTCAGCTGAAATGGTTCTGGATGCTTCACCAATGAGTTCTATTAAGTGAATAGTAGCCATTGCTAGCATCTCATTGGAATCCAGATCAGCCCGACTCTTCCCTTTGTTGAACTGAACCGCCTTACGGGCGAAGTCCAGCATGTGTCGTACCCGTATGATGTCGTCTTTATGATTGAGTTTCTGCATACTCTACCCTTGCTTCCCGAACTACTCTATCGCGAAAATAGCGACTGAGGTCACCGGCTGTACGTAAGTCAACTTTACGTCCAACCAGTTGGGAAAGCTCATTTTCCACATCAATTATGCCAAATCCGGGGACATGACCCGGCTCGAACTCCACTAGCACATCAATATCACTATCCGGATGGAAGTCCTCTGTCAAGATGGAACCGAAAAGCGACAGTTTTCTGATGTGGTGTTTTTTACAAAACTCGGTTAATCTGTTACGCGGTAGTCTGAATCGCTGAGAAACCAGAGGGGTCTCTTTCGAAACCAGTTTTGCAAGCTCACCTTCATCACCTAGGAGAAATATCTTTTCGCCCTTGAGCACAGTCTTGACGAAGTGGTGGTCTTCTCTCAGTTTCTGCTTAAACTCAGTGATAGGATATACTACCGGGTTGACCTCGCGTCCCAGTTTTTCTTCTGCCGGGGAGAGAAGCGAAACCACGTCTTCAAAGGAAATTCTCCCGACTATCATCACATCAATATCGCTTCTTCTCCTTTCATCGCCGCTGACGATTGAGCCGAATATGAAAGCAACCTTTATCTGCCCGATAGAAGGCGCCAGTGCTGAGCGCAGGACGTCTGCCACACCCACAGTTTTAACAATTATCCCGTGCAGCTCATTAAAAAGGGGACTGTGCCGGTTTGCCTGATAATACTTTTGTTTCCCCTCTGTAGTCGAAACGAGAATACCGGTCTTCTCCAGACGCGCTAGCTCACGGCTCACATTTGTAGAATCTTCTGCCACTAAGGCGGTAAGTTGGCGGACAAAATAGCGCTCATCGGGATGAGTGAATAACCATCCCAGCACTTTTGCCCTGAGCTTTGACCCTAAAAGCGTTCCTAATATTCCGTTCATCTTATACCAAATTGCAGTTTTATTCACTGCAGTTGCAGTATTTTACACTGCATAACTTGCCAAAGTCAATAGTAGTTTCCAGATATTTGCTCCAAATATGGTCCGCTGCTTGGTTCGGCTGCTTTCTGAGCTGGGGCCTCAGTTCACCCCTTCTGTTAGCCAGCTTAGGACTTTCCTCATTACCTCAGTGCGGTTGTCTCTGGTTACTAGGAGCGTTTCGACTTCAGGATGGCGTTTGATTTCGTCGGCGAAGGGATGGGGGTTGAGCATAATAGTGCCCAGAACTTTCTTGCCACTGTCTATGGCTTGTGTCACGGCTTCCTTGAACTGGGGCGACAAGAGCTCCATCTTGCCAATCTCATCAATGACTATCAAGTCGCTTTCCTTCAGCGCCCGGCGCAGAGCAGAAACTCCAACTCTGTTCAGGCTAGCTGTGTCCACCCTGTATTTGCTTACCTGGTAGGGGCTGGAGATGCTGACATGGGCTAATACTGCCTCCTGACCATCAAGGGTAACAATCCTGAACCCTTGCCTTATTCCCCCGGTCCGTATCTCCTCAGTATAGAAGCCGCCCCTCTTGACTTTTGTCCTGGCCAGGGCTTCTTTGATGAGAGCGGTTTTACCTGTGCCCGGCTTGCCAGTTAACAGGAGGGCTCTTTTCATCATTCCTTCGCTGGAGCCTGGGCCTTTTTCTTTTCCTCGAGCTTCTTTCGGCGCTGGCGATGCTTCAAGGCAGCCACTTTCTTCTTCTTGTACAGCTCTCCCGCGCTAAATCTAAGTTGTTAATGATTCTATCATATTAGAGGAAGGCGCAGGAGCGTTTGTAGCTAACCGCATAAATTGTCGCAACCCTCGCCTCTCCTCTCCCTTTAAAAGATAAGGATTCCCATGGAGATTTTTGGTCATACTGTAATAGCTATCTCTTATACTTCCATCTTGTTCCTTGAGGGGTATCTTCAAGGGTTACTCCTAAATCGGCCAATCCACTTCTAATTTTATCGGCTAGCTGCCACTGCTGGTTTTGACGTAAATTATCCCTAGTGGATGCTAGGAGACTGATAAATGCTTCAGCGTCGGGTGTGGGCTGTTTCTTTTCCTTTAAAGTAAGACCTAGGATGCCTGCTAGCTTCAGTAGGGTATGCTGTGCTTTAGTTATATTTGCACCCTGTTCAGCGCTCCGATTGATTTCCCTCGTCAATTCGAAGAGCACTGCTATTGCCTGTGCAGTATTGAAGTCATCGTCCATGGCTTCGACAAATTTCTGCTCAAAAGGTTCCGTGTTGAGTATAGCAACTCTCTCGTCTGCATTAGCTCGATTGGTCAATACCCAACGTAGTCTTTCTACGCCCCTCTCGTTTGCTTCCAGAGCCTCTTCACTGTAGGTAAGAGGATTCCTATAATTCGAGCTAAGGATAAAAAGGCGAATAGCATCAGAGCTAAAGCGGTCTAGAGCGTCTTTGATGCTTACCAAATTACCTGTACTCTTACTCATTTTTTGCTTATCCTGCTGCATTAACCCATTATGTAGCCAGTATCGAACAAAAGGAACCTCCTGGGTAAAACTTTCTGATTGAGCTATTTCATTCTCGTGATGAGGGAAGACGAGGTCTTGCCCGCCACCATGGATATCAATGCTGTCGCCGAGGTACTTTAACGCCATAGCACTGCATTCTATGTGCCACCCTGGCCTACCTTTCCCCCAAGGACTCTCCCAGAAGGGTTCACCAGGCTTTGACGCTTTCCATAAAGCGAAATCTAACGGATATTCCTTCTTTTCTTCATAGATGCTAGCTTTAGGAATCATCTCTGGCAGGTTCCGGTGACTTAGTTTGCCGTAGTCGGGAAAATTCCTGACGCGGAAGTAAACACTTCCCTCAAACTCGTAAGCGTAACCTTTAGCTAGCAGACTTCGTATAATTTCAATAACTTTTGGTATTTCTTCGGTTGCCTTGGGATAGACATCCGCTCGCCCTATATTTAATGCATCCATATTAGCAAAGTACTGGTCAGTGTATTTATTGGCCAGTTCCGCTGGCGGCATCCCCAACTGATTAGCACGCTCTATAATCTTGTCGTCTATGTCGGTAAAGTTTTGCACATGCTTAACTTTATAGCCCTTGAATCCTAGATAGCGCTTGATTACATCGAAGATTATATAAGTCATGGCATGCCCGATATGGCTTTCGTCATAAGCGGTAATGCCACATACATACATGCTCACCACTCCGTTGCGGGGGTGAAAATCTTCTTTTTGTCCAGTTAAAGTATTAAATAATTTCATCTCTTTTCCCCAGAGGGTGACTGACAACCATCTCAGTCTTATTCAGCGAATCATATCTCAGGTCGGCTAAATTTTCAAAACTTCAATTCCGGGGACACCATACCAATTAGGCCTACTACAAATTAGGTATTATTTCTCGAATTCCAGGGACACCCCAAACTACTCACTGATAATATCTAAGGTAGCAGATGCTTTCTGAGCTGGGGCCTCAGTTCATCCTTCCGTTAGCCAGTTTAGGACTTTCCTCATTACCTCAGTGCGGTTATCTCTGGTTATCAGGAGCGTTTCGACTTCAGGATGGCGTTTGATTTCGTCGGCAAAGGGATGGGGGTTAAGCATAATAGTGCCCAAAACTTTCTTACCACTGTTTATTGCTTGCGTCACGGCTTCCTTGAACTGGGGCGACAGAAGCTCCATCTTGCCGATCTCATCAATGACTATCAAGTCGCTTTCCTTCAGCGCCTGGCGCAGAACAGAAACTCCAACTCTGTCCAGGCTATCTGTGTCCACCTTGTATTTGCTTACCTGGTAGGGGCTGGAGATGCTGACATGGGCTAATATTGCCTCCTGACCATCGAGGGTAACAATCCTGAACCCTTGCCGTATTCCCCCGGTCCGTATCTCCTCAGTATAGAAGCCGCCCCCTTTGACCTTTGTCCTGGCCAGGGCTTCTTTGATGAGAGCGGTTTTACCTGTGCCCGGCTTGCCAGTTAACAGGAGGGCTCTTTTCATTGCTCTTGTGCTGAAGCCTGGGCCTTTTTCTTTTCCTTGAGCTTCTTTCGGCGCTGGCGATGCTTCAAGGCAGCCACTTTCTTCTTCTTGTACAGCTCTCCCGCGCTAAATCTAAGTTGTTGGAATTATTCTACCATATTGCAAGGGAGGTGCAGGAGGCGTCCCCGACCGTCTTGAGTATTCAGATTTTGTGCTTAGGATTTGTCTTTTGCTCTGTCATTTTTTAATATTTGAGTGGTAAATAGCTAAGTGTTACAATTCTGTCGAGATTTATGGAGATGTGGCAATTTTATAGTGGGCTGGGGGTAGTAGAGGGTTAGATGCGAAGGATATATCTTGACCACGCTGCCACCACGCCAACTCGTCCCGAGGTGGTGAAGGCAATGCTGCCTTATTTTACCGATGCCTTTGGCAATCCTTCGAGTATCTATTCTTACGGGCAAGAAGCGAAGGGGGCCATAGAAGAGGCCAGAACTAAGGTGGCGGAGCTTATTGGCGCCCGGAGCGAGGAGATTATTTTTACCAGCGGAGGAACGGAGGCGGATAATTTCGCCCTAGAGGGCGTTGCCTATGCTAATGAGCGTAAAGGGAATCACGTCATCACCACCTCCATTGAGCACCATGCGGTGATGGAGGTGTGCAAGTTTCTGGAGAGAAGGGGATTCAGGATAACCCGCCTGCCGGTGGATAAATATGGCCTGGTTGACCCCCAGGATGTCAAGAGAGCTATTACCGATAAAACCATCCTTATCTCAGTCATGCATGCCAACAACCAGGTAGGCACGATAGAGCCTGTGGAAGAAATAGGTAAAATTGCCAGAGAGGCAGGGGTCTATTTTCACACCGATGCCGTGCAAACGGTGGGGCATATCCCGGTGAATGTGGATAAACTTAAGGTAGACTTGCTCTCCATTGCAGCGCATAAGTTCTACGGACCTAAAGGAGTGGGGGCGCTGTATGTCAGGAAAGGTACCAGGTTAGTTTCTCTTATTCATGGGGGAGAGCAGGAAAAGAGGCGCAGGGCCGGTACAGAAAATGTTCCTGCTATCGTGGGGCTTGGCAAGGCGGTGGAGCTTGCCGGGCAGGAGATGGGCAAGGAAGCAGAACGGCTGGCTTATCTTCGGGATAAGCTAATTAAAGGTCTTGTGGAGAAGATTGACCGCATCCGCTTAAATGGTCATCCCACGAGAAGGCTGCCCAACAATGTCAATGTAAGCGTTGATTTTGTTGAAGGGGAATCCATGCTTTTAAATCTTGATTTAGAGGGCATCTGTGCTTCTACCGGCTCAGCCTGTAGCTCGGCAAGCCTTGAACCGTCCCATGTTCTTCTGGCGCTGGGGCTCCCCGCCGAGCAAGCTCATGGCTCGCTCAGGTTCACCCTGGGGCGAGAAAACACGGGGGCAGACGTGGAGCGGGTGCTGGAGGTCTTGCCTGGAATTGTCGCCAGGTTGAGAGCCATGTCCCCGCTTTTGAAGACTCAAAAATAGGAGTGGAACAAATGCCTGATCCTTGGTCACTGTACAGCGAGAAGGTAATGGAGCACTTCAAGAATCCCCGCAATGTCGGGGAGATTGAGAACCCCGACGGCGTGGGGCATGTCGGGAATCCTGTCTGCGGCGATATCATGGAGCTTTACATTAAGGTAAAGGACGGTATTATCGTTGACGCTAAGTTCAAGACCTTTGGGTGTGGAGCGGCTATTGCCACCAGTTCCATGGTCACTGAGATGGTGAAGGGAAGGAGAATCGAGGAAGCTCTGAAAATCTCCAACAAAGCAGTAGCTGAAGCTTTAGATGGGCTGCCGCTGGTCAAGATGCACTGCTCGGTCCTGGCCGAGGAGGCGCTTAAATCGGCGATTGAGGATTACTTAGAACACCAGAAACTGAAGAAGCAGACCTAGCACCGGAATTTCACGATAATCCCCAAGTATGTATCCCCCTTCGTTTTCCTGTCATTTTATGCATTCTGCTAGACATGTCAGCACTATCCCATTTAGGATTTGTTGACATTTCCCCATATATGAATTATAATTCATATAAACGGAGGTTCATATGACAGTAGAAGAAGATCAGGCCAGATTTTTGAGGTGCATTGGAGAGCCGACAAGGCTCGGGATACTTAAGCTGCTGGTTGAAGGCGAGAAGTGTGTTGGTGAACTCGCCAGCGTTCTGAATAAGGAACAATCCCTCATTTCGCACCACCTTAGAGCCCTCAAGGAATGTAACATTGTGAAAGACGAGCAGGAAGCTCAGAATGTTTACTACAAGCTTACGGATGTTAGATTAGTCAGGTTAATCATTGATAGCGAAGCTCTAATGAAGGAGCTATCGCTGTGCTAAATGTCAGGAGGTGAACTTATGGAAGAGAAGAAAATCAAAGAAGTGGTGAAAGGCAGATATGCCCAACTAGCTAAGCAAGACCAGGAGAACTGCTGCTCAAGTTGTGGAGGTGGGGTCAGTCCCTTGATACAGGCCGAAGCCGTGGGATATTTGAGGAAGGATTTGGCAGATATCCCGGAAGAGACGATTATGGGTTTGGGGTGTGGTAACCCCACCGCCATAGCAGAGCTCAAAGCGGGTGAGGTAGTTCTGGATTTAGGGTCAGGAGCTGGAGTAGATGTATTCCTGGCAGCTAACAAAGTTGGTGCCATGGGAAAGGCTATCGGGGTTGATATGACGAAGGAGATGGTGGATAGAGCAGAGGAAATCGCCAAAAATTATGGCTACCATAACGTGGAGTTTCGCCTGGGAGAAATGGAGAAGCTTCCTGTCGAGGATGAATCTGTGGATGTCATTATCAGTAACTGCGTCATCAATCTTTCCCCGGATAAATCTAAGGTCTTCCAGGAAGCTTATCGAGTCTTGAAGCTAAAGGGCAGGCTCATAGTCTCTGATATAGTCTCCGAGGGAGCGCTCCCCGATGAAGTAAAGGATGACTCTGATGCCTGGGCGGGCTGTATTGGCGGGGCTTTGGAGCAGCAGGAATACCTGGAAAAGATAAAGGAAGCCGGCTTTGAGGATGTAGAGATAGTATCGAGCCGGGGATTTTATATAGAAGGCGAGGGAAGCCAGGCACTGACGAAGCTTCTGAGCATTACGGTGAAGGCATATAAGTGAGAAACCAGGCCGCAATATAGCCAGCCACGGCTCTAATATACCGGAGGTAAATAGTTGGTGGGTCCGATTACCAGTTGGGGCACTATCCTGGTTCTGAGAAAGTAATACCTTCTGCCAATTGTGTATAATAAGGACATTTGATTGCGGGTGGGGCTAACGAGAACCCGATTCTTAAAACGAAAGGGGGTAAAGAAAACATGAAAGTAGTAAGTCTATGCAGTGAAGGTGGGTGTTGCCCAGTGGTCAGGGTCACAGATGCGGAGGTGGAAATAGGAGAAAAAGGCAATAGCTGTGTCCTCACCAAGGAACAGTGGGAGACTCCTAAAGATAAGATACTCAAAAAAGAACTATAAACTGAGAACCTCAAAGTCAAGCTGATAACTCCACCCGCTCGGTAAAAATGCCAAAGTTGAATGATAAAGGCAGGCACATGTTAACGAAGGACGATTTGACCAGATACGAACGCCAGATTTTGTATGCAGACTTTGGCGAGGAGGGTCAAAAAAGACTTAAACAGTCCCACGTGGTGGTAGCCGGACTTGGTGGACTGGGATGCTCCGCCTCTCTATATCTAACATGTACCGGCGTAGGCCATATCACCCTAATAGACTGTGACCGTGTGGAACTCTCTAACTTAAACCGGCAGATTCTCCATTACGAGGAAGATATTGGAGAGGGAAAGCCCATTTCCGCAGCACAGAAGCTGGCTAAATTAAATTCTTCAATAGAGGTTACTCCTGTTTTCAAGAAGATTACTGAACGTAATGCCAGAGAGATTATCAAAGGAGCCAATCTGGTAATAGACGGGATGGATAATTTCAAGACCAGATTTATTATTAACAAGGCGTGTGTTGCCGAAGGAATACCCTTCATCCATGGGGGTGTCCATGGGCTCTTTGGCGAGGTTACTACTATACTCCCGGGGAGGACGCCCTGCCTTGCCTGTATTTTCCCCGAAGTTCCACATAGAAAGGTATCATTGCCTGTTTTCGGTGTAACGCCGGCCTTAATTGCTATCTTACAAGTGACAGAAGCGATTAAACTCCTTGCCGGGTTCGGGTCTTTGCTAACAGGGAAGATGTTATATTTCAATGGTGACACGATGGATTTCACATTCCGTAACCTGGTAAAGAACCAAAATTGCAAGGTCTGCGGGACAAAGGAAGTCTAAAAATGAGCATCAGGGTAAGGTTTCATCCGATTCTGCAAAAACTTGCTGGAGAGCAAGAAGTGGTTGAAGTGACCGGTCATACCACTGGTGAATGCCTCGAGAACCTGGAAAGTCGTTTCCCTGTTATTAAACAACTGATTCGTGATAAGCGAGGGCAGCTACGTCGTTATTGTGAAATTCTTGTTAACTCCGAGTCCACTTATCCTAAGGGGCTAACTACCCCAGTGAAAGATGGAGACCAGATTGACATTGTGATTTTTGTTACTGGAGGATAGCCACGGATGGTAAATAGGGATGCTGAAATAGTAGAGAAAATCTCGGCACTTAAGAAAAGAAGGAATGCTGTTATCCTTGCCCATAACTATCAACTGGGTGAGGTTCAGGATATAGCCGACTTCGTTGGCGATTCTCTGGATCTGAGTCAGAGGGCTGCCGAAACCGATGCCGATGTAATCGTGTTTTGCGGAGTTCAGTTCATGGCGGAAACAGCCTCCATCCTCTGTCCAGGAAAAGTGGTCTTGCTTCCTGACATGAACGCTGGCTGTCTCCTGGCAGACATGATTACCGCTGAACGCTTGCGGGAGAAGAAAAAGGAACATCCTCAAGCAGTGGTGGTCTGTTACATTAACTCCCCAGCCGAAGTCAAGGCGGAATCAGATGTCTGCTGTACCTCCGCCAATGCGGTCGAGGTCGTAGAAAGCCTGGATGCTCGAGAGATATTATTTGTCCCTGACCAGTATCTCGGGCATTATGTCTCGGCCAGGACGGGCAAAAAGATGATTCTTTGGCCAGGCTTCTGTCCCACTCATGTCAGGATAAAGCCTGAGAGGATAAAGAAGTTGAAGCGGGAATATTCTCAAGCTAAGGTGGTAGTTCATCCAGAGTGCACGCCAGAAGTAATCGCCCTTGCCGACGAAGTGCTCGGCACCGGCGGGATGTGTAGATATGCTCAGCGAGATGAGGTCAGAGAGATGATTGTAGGTACGGAGCTGGGGATAATGCACCGACTTAGAAAAGAGAATCCCGGCAAGAGATTTATTCCTGTTTCCGAACAAGCAATCTGTCCCGACATGAAGTTGATTACCCTGGAGAAAGTTTTGCGGTCTTTGGAGGAGATGAGTCCCGAGGTGAAGGTTCCCGAGGGAATTCGGCTCAGGGCAAAAGCTGCCGTGGATAAGATGCTCAAGATAGGCCAGGAATCGTGAAGCCCAATTTATTGGGCGACCTCCTTTGTCATTGCTTCGGCTGACGAGGTCAGCCGAAGCAATCTCTGGGGATTGCCACGCTTCGCTCGCAATGACAAAAAAGGAAGGGCTCGCAATGACAAAAACCTCAAGTGTCTGGACATTGCCTGCCGATAGGGATATACTAGCTCGCACGTCTTCAAAGCTGCCGCTCCAGTAGCCAAAGTGAGGTTGACTAAGGATGGATGAAGTTATTATTTCCCGTGCCATTGTTGAAAGCTACATGAAAGACTTCATGGAGGCGATGGAGGTGGACGTTGCTGTAGCTGGGGCGGGGCCGGCTGGGCTTGTCACTGCATACTATCTGGCGAAAGAGGGAATAAGGGTGGTAGTATTCGAAAGGCAGCTTCGTGTTGGAGGCGGCATGTCCGGGGGAGGGATGATGTTTAACCGCATCGTCATTCAGGAGGAAGGCAAGCGGATATTGGATGAGTTTGAAGTTTCAGTTGAAGAATATGAAAAGGGGTACTATGTCGCTGATTCGGTGGAGGCTATTTCAACTATCTGCTCAAAGGCTATAAAAGCAGGGGCGAAGATTTTCAATTTGATTGACGTTGAAGATGTCATGGTTCGGGAAGATGACCTGCCCGCCGCACAGCTATGGCAGGCAGGCAGGATAACCGGGCTTGTTTTGAATTGGAGCGCTGTTTCCTGGTCGAAGCTGCATGTGGACCCTCTAACTGCAAGGTGCAAGGTGGCTGTAGATGCCACCGGGCATGACGCTGAAGTCTGCCGTATCGTGGTAGAGAAGATAGGTCCGAAGTTAAGGACGAAGACGGGGGAAGTTATGGGGGAGAAGTCCATGTGGGCTGAGAGAGGGGAAAGAGAAATACTGGAAAACACCAGGGAAGTCTATCCCGGATTAGTGGTCGCCGGTATGACGGCGAACGCCGTTTTTGGTTCCCCGAGGATGGGAGCAATTTTTGGTGGCATGCTTTTATCCGGTAAAAAGGCTGCCTGGGTAGCTATGGAGTT
This sequence comes from Dehalococcoidia bacterium, assembly GCA_049678605.1. Classification (GTDB taxonomy): domain Bacteria; phylum Chloroflexota; class Dehalococcoidia; order GIF9; family AB-539-J10; genus RBG-13-51-36. The sequence continues at coordinate 14,482 of JBAUEM010000010.1, read as the reverse complement.
GCTTAAATAAGGTTAAGTTTGCTATGGCAAAGACAATAGCTGAAATCAACGAGAAAATCAGAAAAGGTAAGGCTGTCGTGGTGACTGCCGAGGAAGTGATTAACATCGCTAAGGAAAAGGGTGTAAGCAGGGCGGCCGAGGAAATTGATGTAGTTACCACCGGTACCTTCAGTCCCATGTGCGGGTCTGGGGCTTTTTTCAATATTGGACACTCCAGGCCGAGGATAAAACTCGGCGGCGGCAAGGTTTACCTTAATGATGTTCCGGTCTATACCGGGATAGCTGCTGTTGATTTTTTCCTCGGGGTAACTGCCCTTCCCGATGATGACCCCAAAAATAAGTTCTACCCGGGGGAATTCAATTATGGTGGTGGACATGTAATCGAGGAGCTCGTAGCGGGGAAAGACGTAAGACTTTCCGCCACCGCTTATGGAACGGACTGCTACCCCCGGAAAAAGCTGGAGACCCTGATTAACATTAAAGACATAAATGAGGCAATTCTATTTAATCTCAGAAATGCCTACCAGAACTATAATGTGGCGGTGAACCTCTCCGATAAGGTTATCTATACCTATATGGGGGTGCTTAAGCCGAATTTGGGAAACGCTGACTACTCTACAGCGGGGCAACTCTCACCGCTGTTGAACGACCCCTACTATAAGACCATAGGTGTTGGGACGAAGCTCTTCCTGGGCGGCGGAATAGGTTATGTGGCCTGGCATGGTACGCAGCATAACCCCACTGCTCTCAGGGGAGACAATGGCGTGCCGCGGCGGGGGGCAGGGACACTGGCTGTGATCGGGGACTTGAAGCAGATGAAGCCGGAGTGGCTAGTAGGGACAAGCATGCTCGGTTACGGCTGCACATTGACTGTGGGCATAGGTGTCCCGATACCTATACTTTCCGAGGAAATTCTCCGTTACACAATGGTAAGCGATGCTGGCATCCTGGCACCCATCGTGGACTATTCCGAGGCTTACCCCCAGATGAAGCCAGATATCCTGGGGGAGATTAGCTACGCTGAGCTCAAAAGCGGTCGCATAAAGGTTCAAGGCAAGGATGTCCCGACTGCTTCTTTATCTAGCTATCCTAAAGCGATGGAAATTGCCAGTATCTTGAAGAAATGGATAGAAAAGGGTGAGTTTTTGCTTACCGAGCCCGTGGCTCCGTTGCCTGGAGTTGAGTCAGGCATAACCTTTAAGCCACTTAAGGAAAGACCAATAGGGGAGTGATAACAAAGTGAATGTTTCCAGAAGAATAGTGCTTCACTTTCCGCCCAACATAACAGGGCAGCCGGTCGTTTACCGCCTGGTTAAGGATTTTGCTCTCACCTTTAATATCCTCAAAGCGTCAGTATCGCCGGGAGAGGAAGGATTGCTGGTCATGGAGCTAAGCGGTGAGGAGAAAAACTATGATAAGGGCATCAAATACCTCACCGAGGCCGGGGTAGAAATCCAGTCCTTAAGCCAGGATGTCGTCCGCGATGAATTCCGGTGCACTCATTGTGGAGCTTGTATCACCATTTGCCCCACCGAGGCTTTTTCTCTGGAGCCGCGAACGAGGGAAGTGCTCTTTGACCACAATAAGTGTGTTGTCTGCGGATTATGTGTCAAGGCTTGCCCTCCCCGGGCTATGATATTGCATTTCTGACCCTGAACGAAGTGAAGGGGAAGAATCCATGCATGAGCCACGTTTCTACCGCCACTGGATTAAGGACAGCGGGTTAATTTCTTTTAATGTAGTGGTAGCGCAGACAGACCTATACATCCGCTCTCGGCGTAATCTGAAGGATAAAGCCCTTAATTCCGTGCTGAAGCACCGTGGCTCTCTAGAGGCATATATTGGGCGTCATCCTCTTTTCCTGACTACATTGGACAGTTATGAGGCTGAAGCTAAAGCTCCGGCCATCGTCAAAGAAATGGCCAGGGTATCTCAACTAACAGGTGTTGGTCCTATGGCAGCGGTAGCTGGCGTAATTGCTGAAGCGGTAGGCAGGGATTTACTCGCTTTCTCGCCAGAGGTAATTGTGGAAAATGGTGGCGATATTTTTCTGAAAGTATCTAAGAAGAGGCTGGTAGGTATCTACGCCGGGCAATCAGCTTTTACAAAAAAAATTGCCCTGGAAATTATGCCCGGAGAAACACCACTGGGCATAGGTACGTCTTCAGGAACCGTAGGACATTCTTTAAGCCTGGGCAGCGCTGACGCCGTTATTGCCCTTTCATCCTCGGCAGCTTTAGCTGATGCCGCAGCCACAGCGCTAGGCAATATAGTCAAGGCCGCAGATGATATTCCTAAGGCAATCGAAAAAGCCCGGAGTATCGAGGGGCTACGTGGTGTGGTTATTATTGTGGGCGACAAAATGGGTGTCTGGGGCAGGGTGAGAATTGTGCCCCTTGGTTAGTCCTTTCTTTTTTGCCCCGAGCAGTGATAAAGTTTTAGACAATGAGAAACTTACCCAACCTCCGTGTGCAATTAGCCCCCCGGCATCCTGAGGGACTAATCCTGTCCAATCCTGTGATGATAGCCGCTGGCATAGCTGGCTATGGCATAGAGTATGCTGAAATTGCTGATATACAAAAGTTGGGCGCCATTGTCTGTAAAGGGACGACCCTTATGCCCAAAGAGGGTAATGCCCAACCACGACTGGTGGAAACCGCTAGTGGTCTGCTTAATTCAGTGGGCTTGGAAAATATCGGTGTTGACGCCCTGATTGGAGAAAAAGCGCCTGTATGGGCAGGATGGCGGGTTCCGGTTATCGTTAACGTTGCCGGGGAAACAATAGACGAATATGTGGCTGTGACAAGCAAGTTAGAAGGCGTGCCCGGCATCAGCGGCATTGAGCTAAATATTAGCTGCCCCAATGTTTCCGCGGGAGGGATAGAATTCGGTGTCGACCCCGAGCTTGCCGCTCGGGTAACTTCAGCGGTTAAAGCTGCCACCACCTTACCGGTTATCGTTAAGTTGAGCCCCAATGTAACCGATATTAAGGAAATCGCTTTAGCCGTGGAAGAAGCTGGAGCTGATGCCATATCCCTGATTAACACACTGAGGGGCATGGCAATTGATATAGACCAAAGAAAGCCACGCTTAGGGAATATTGTAGGCGGACTTTCTGGTCCCGCTATCAAGCCTGTGGCTCTTTATATGGTATTCGAGGCAGCCAGGGTGGTCCGTATTCCATTGATAGGATGTGGCGGCATTGCTTGTGCTGAGGATGCCCTGGAGTTTATTATGGCTGGAGCTACCGTTGTGCAGATTGGCACAGCCAGCCTGACTAACCCTCAACTTGGTCTCAATGTATTAGAGGGAATAGAAAGTTTCATGAGGCAGAATGGGGTTCAAAATCTAACCGAGCTCATTGGTATCGCTCTTGCTTAGTTTTATACTGGCCATAGCTGCCCCCCTGAGTTAAGGAAATTTGCCCAGTGGAGTCTCCTCAGGTCCAAGTATCACCTTGGGCAGAAGAAAGTCCAACATTTCCACCGCGACATAAGCTATCGCTAAAACTCCAGGCCCAAACCTGCTACGGAGATGGATTAATAACCTCCACTTGTCATTCTGACCCCTTCGCATCTTGTCATCCTGAGGCCTTCACTTTTTGTCGTTGCGAGCACCTGAAAGGTGCGTGGCAATCCTACATAATTCCTCTGAGATTGCTTCGGCACTGTCGTGCCTCGCAATGACAGAATAGAGATGTCATTCTGAGCCCTGCGCATAGCTCAGGACGGTGTCTAGAGATTCTGCATCGTCCAACTTCATTTGGACTCCCAGAATTACATTACTAAACGCTCTCGCTATGTGCCATTGACACGGATTATTATGCCATACTATTTACTTTTCTCTGACTCACTAGTCTTGCCCAAAAGGGGAGCCAGTAGCTCCATGGGCAAAGGAAACAGAATGACGTTGCTTCTCTCTGTGGCAATGCTTGCCAATGTCTGCAAATAGCGAAGCTGTAGAGCTGAAGGCTGACTGGAAATAATTTTGGCAGCCTCGGCCAATTTCTCTGCCGCCTGGGCTTCACCCTCGGCATGAACCACCTTGGCTCTCCTATCTCGCTCAGCCTCAGCTTGGGCTGCCATAGCCCTCTGCATTGTTTGCGGCAGTTGCACATCCTTAACCTCCACCATGCTCACTTTTATACCCCAGGGATTAGTGCCTTCATCAACCACCGCCTGTATCTTTTCGTTGAGCCTGTCCCGCTGGCCTAATAACTCATCCAGCGTAGATTGTCCGACAACATTTCTTAAGGTGGTAGCGGCAAGCAGCGAGGTTGCCTTGATATAGTCGAGCACCTTGAGAATAGCATCATCTGCACCGACTACCCGAAAGTAAATTACGGCGTCAACCCTGACAGTAACATTGTCCAAGGTGATGCACTCTTGTTCGGGAACGTCCATGGTGATTACCCGAAGGTCAACTTTCCGCATATTCTCAATGAAAGGTATAATCAAGACCAGGCCCGGTCCTCTAAGGCCAACCCACCTGCCCAGTCGGAAAACGCCCCCTCTTTCATACTCTCGAACGATCTTGATAGCTGCCGACAGAAGTATTATTACTACTACTGCGATAACAAAATAAATAAACCAGCTCATTTTTCCTCCTTTTCTTTAAATTTTTTAGTCACCCACAGTTTCAATCCTTCTACTTTGGTTATTATCACCTCCTCTCCGGCTTCTATTTTACTACCTTCAGCGATGGCTGTCCATAACTCTCCCTCAGCCAGAACCGTGCCCTTGGGGTTGAGGGTCGTTTGCACCACAGCTTCCTTCCCTATCATATCCTCTACACCAGCGGAGAGTTTTCGTCTCTGGCCTTTTACGATGGCATAGATAACGAAAACGATAAAAGCGACGGCAAAAACTATGGCTATGATAATTGGACCGCTCATTTCGATACCCATAAATGCTACCCTCCTATTCCTTTGATTTCTTTGTCACCCATAATTTCAGTTCTGCCACTCTGGATATTATCACCTCTTCACCCGGTGCTACTCTGCCGCCTTCCGATACCGCCGTCCATAATTCTCCCTGGGTTAAAACCGTGCCCGTAGGGTCGAGGGGTGTTTTTGCTATGGCTATTTTTCCAATCATTCCCTCAGCCCCGGTAGCCTTGCGTCGCCTTTGCCCGCGGATAATGGCGCCGACGACAAAGATAGCGAAAGCGGTAACGCCTGCCGTAACCCCGACAATTAACCTCTTATCTACCTCTATGCCCGGGCTTTCGCTGAACAAAATCAGCGAGCCCATGACCAGAGAGACTATTCCTCCGGCAGTCAATAGCCCAAAACTAGTGGTGAAGTACTCGGCGATAAAAAGTCCCACGGCAAGTAAAATGAGTGCCAGGCCTCCCCAGTAAGCATCGAGCACACCCAGGGAGTAAAACGCCAGGAATAAGCTGATGCCACCAGCGACCCCGGGAAAAACCATCCCCGGGTTGGAAATCTCAGTAATTAACCCTATGGTAGCCAGGGTAAAGAGGATATAGGCAATATTGGGGTCGCTGAGGGTTTGCAAGAATTTTTCAATGGCATTCATCTCGTTTCTAGTTTGAACATAGTCCGCAGTATCAATGATAACTTCCTCGCCACTGGCTAAAGTAACCTTCCAGCCATCGATTTGGGAAATAAGGCCTTCCAAAGTGTCAGCTCGCAGGTCGATAAGGTTATATTCCAAGGCATCAACATCGGTGAATGATTTGCTTTCCGTAACTGCTAGCTCGGCTTCTTCCATATTGCGGCCACGCTCCTCAGCTATAGTCCTCATCCACTTAGCCGAGAACTCGACTATTTTTTTCATTTGGTCTTCTGGTATTTCCTCTCCTCCAGCAGCTACAGGATGGGCAGCGCCGATAGTCGTGCCCGGCGTCATCGCCGCTATATGAGCAGATAGAGTAATGAAGGTTCCCGCTGAGGCAGCCCAGGCAGCTTTGGGTGAGACGTAAACCACGATGGGCACGTCGGCATTCATAATCCTCTTGACTATCTTATCGGTTGAGTCAAGAAGCCCACCGGGGGTATCTAGCTCAATTATGCAGACGGTAGCGCCATTCTCCTCCGCCTGGCTGATACCCCGATCGATATAGTCAGCTATCACGGGCACAATGATGCCATCTACGGTAAGAACTTCCACAGTAGTAGGGCTGGCGGCAGCGATCAGGCTGCCTCCTAAACCCGCAGCTACGGGAATCACAAGCAAGGCAAGGAAAAAAATCCTGAGCCCAATTCTAAGCATCTCGCATTAACCTCAAGTTAATTATAAACTAAGCAGTTAAAAGCAACAAACTTTTCAGGTTCATCATTGAAGCTGGACACAGCTTAGTGTAGAATAGGCTAAGGATGAAAAACCAAAAATGTAAGGGAATGCAGGACTTGCTCCCCGAGGACATGTTGCGCTTCCGCCGTATTGAAGATGTCTTCCGGACTTGTTGTCGTAACTGGGGCTACCAGGAGGTGAGGACGCCAACCTTAGAATACCTCTACTTGTTTACAGCTACGGGAACACTTACTCCGAGCATGTTAAGCAAGGTATATTCCTTTCTCGATTGGGACGGTTGGAGTGGTGAGCGGGTCGTCTTGAGGCCAGATGGCACTATTCCTGTAGCCAGACTCTACATCGACAATCTAAGTGGACAAGAATTAGCCAGGCTTTTCTATGTGACTAATATCTTCGCTTTCGAGGGAACAGGGAAAGAGAACAGAGAGCGATGGCAATGTGGTGCTGAGTTTTTCGGTGGTGCCAAATCTGCTCCGGATGTGGAGATAATTCTACTGGCTAAAGAGGTTATCCGCAGACTTGGCATCAGCAATGTCGGGCTGCAACTGTCCCATGCTGGCTTGGTGAAGGCCTTGCTCAAAGAGTTTAAGCTCAGTCCCGGTGAGGAAGCTAAGATGACAAACCGCATTTTGGAAGGAAATTGGCAAGCATTGACCAAGGCGAAATCCACTAACCCCGAAATCGACAGGCTTATAGCTGCACTATTGGGCCTCAAGGGAAAATCGAGCAGCTTTCTACACAATGTAAGAGCTTCATTCCCCAAAGCTTCGCAGGACTTTAAGTCCAGCCTGGAGGACCTCATAAACATTACCACATTACTGGATAACCTGGGTTGCAGCTATGAAATTGATATCGCAGCGATACATGATTTTGAGTATTATACTGGAATCTGTTTTCAGTTCCTGGTTGATGGGGAAAAAATAGGTGGCGGAGGAACATATGATAGCCTTGTGCCCCTTATGAATGGAGAGGACATCCCCGCCTGCGGATTTGCCCTATATGTGGACCCTATAATGAAATTACTTCCGCTGGAGAAAGAGAAAAAGGGCGAATCTGGAATCCTGGTTAAAGGTAAGGAATTGACTCCGGAAATAGTAAAGACGTGCTTTACTGTGGCGGAATCGCTTCGTGACGCCGGACACCCAGCAGAGCTTGACTTCACAGGTCGAGAAGAATCTAATTACAGGTGGGTCGTCCTAGTTTCTGGAAAGGAGCCCTCTCCGTTTGTGCTCACGGATTGTGTACAAGGGCGACAGCGGGATGCCGCTTCTATGGCAGAGATTCTCAAAGTGGTAAGTGAGGGATGAAGGACTACCAAGACGGCTACATAAAACTCGCCCTCCCTAAAGGCAGGTTTCTGTCGCCTACAGCTAGCTTGCTTGCCGAGATAGCTCTGGGATTCCAGGATTATAACGATAGAACAAAGCAATATCGCCTTCGCTCGGCAAGGTTTCCCAGTCTTTCCGCTAAAATACTTCAGGAAAAAGATATTTCCATACAGGTGGCTGTGGGGAATTACGACCTGGGTATTTGTGGTTTGGATTGGATTGAAGAATTCCTGGTGAAATATCCAGCAGGAGCTCTGGTGAAAATAGCAGGTCTAAATTATGGTGAAGGCAGTATACACGTGGTTGCCAGTGCTGAAGCGGGGATAGCTAATCTCAATGAGTTATCAGCCGGGAGAAATGATTATCGTATAGTAAGTGAGTATCCTAATCTGGCTGAAGCTTTTGCCTTAAATCTCAGAATGAGAAGGTTCAGGATTTTCCCGGTGTGGGGAGCTGCTGAAGCTTATCCCCCGGAAAATGCTGACCTGGCGGTGCTCTGGGGAAAGAGTGGAGCGCATATAGCAACTCAAGGCTTAATTCCCCTCAAAAGATTACTCCCCGTTACTGCCTTTCTAATAGCTAATCGAGAAAGCCTGGAGAACAAGGATTTGAGCCAGATATTGATGTGTTTTAGCTCCAAGCTTACCGCTGAGCCGCAGACATCAATAGAAAATGGGCTTGACATCTCTGAGGAACTAAAGGGGACTCGTCCCTTGTGGCAGGCAAAGGAAATCAACCTGGCTTTGCCTGATGGACACCAGCAGGCACCTACTTCGGAGTTTTTGAAGCAAGCTGGGCTGGCACTTCAGGGGTATTCTGAAGAGGTAGTGAGCCGCCGACCCTCCGCTGATTTAGACTGGCTTGGCATTAAAGTAATCAGGCCTCAGGATATGCCTCTGCAAGTGGCTAACGCCAATTTCGACCTGGCCATAACCGGTGAGGATTGGCTGCTGGAACATCTCTGTCGCTTCCCCTCAAGCCCGGTGAAGAAATTGTTTGCTCTCGGCTTTGGCGCCGTCAAAATTGTCGCTGCCGTGAGCCAGGAAATGCCTGTGGCCGACATCGATGAATTGAGGTCACTTGTTCAGAGGAGCCCCGATGTAATCGGGGCTCCTCTGAAAGTAGCCTCGGAGTACATAGATATTGCCGACAAGTATCTTCGGGACAATCACATTAACCCATACAAGCTAATTCCAACCTGGGGGGCGAGCGAGGCTTTTTTACCCGAGGATGCCGATATGATTATTGATAATGTCCAGACAGGGAAGACCCTCAAGCAGCACAAATTAAGGATTATTGATGTGCTCTTCCGGTCTTCGGCTTGTCTAATTGCGAACAAAGATAGTCTTGCATCTTCCGATAAAAAAGAGAAAATGGAGTTCCTTACACAGAAATTGCGAGCGGGGCTATTGTGACAAGTCTTCTTTTTTGTCATTGCGAGCCCTTTTCACTCGTTATTGCGAGGAGCGAAGTGACGAAGCAATCCCCGCCACAGGTAGGATTATCGTGAAAAAAGTCAAAGGATTTAATAAAGCAAGCCAATTACTGTCCAGGGAAAATTTCTGGGAGCATTTCACCACGCCACCGGGACTAGGAGCTCAAATAAAGCAAGTCTTTGGCGAAGAGCTTTCAGTTCAGGAAGTGGTCGACCGTATCATCGGTGAGGTTCGGGGCAAAGGTGATAAAGCCCTCTTTGATTACACCGAAAAATTGGATGGAGTCCGACTGGATTCCTTGGAAGTAGACAGACAGGAAGTTGTTGCCGCTTATGATACGATAGACAAGGAACTTGTCTCGGCCCTTGAATTCGCAGCCAGAAGAATACGGGACTTCCATCTTGCCTGTGGACACAAAGCCGGCCTAATCCCCATCGACAAGCACTTAAAGCAACAGGTTCTGCCTTTACAAAGGGTTGGCCTATATGTGCCTGGCGGCACTGCTGCCTACCCATCCACGGTGCTGATGATGGCCATACCAGCCAAAGTGGCTGGTGTTGAGGAAATCATTATGGTTTCGCCGCCTGCCAAGGATGGCAGGATTCCGGCACCCACGTTGGTAGCTGCCGACATTGCCAAGGTCAACCATATTTTTAAAATTGGCGGCGCTCAGGCTATTGCGGCATTGGCTTTTGGCACTGAGTCGATACCCAGAGTGGATAAGATTTGTGGGCCGGGGAACATCTTTGTGACCCTGGCTAAGAAAATGGTTTATGGCACAGTGGACCTCGATGGGCTCAAAGGTCCCAGCGAGATAGTAATTGTAGCCGATGAGAAAGCCGACCCTGCCCTTTGTGCCGCCGACCTCCTGGCCCAGGCTGAACATGACCCCCTGGCTTCAGTAATTTTAATCACCACTTCGGCTGACCTGGCTGACCAGGTAGACAAGGAAATTGAGATACAACTGGGAAAATTAAAGCGGCGCTCCACTGCTGGGACGGCTATTGATGCCGGAATGCTTGTGCTTGTCGATGACATGGCCCAAGCAGTGGAGTTGGTCAATATCTTCGCTCCGGAGCACCTCTCCATTATGGCATCTGATGCTTCGTCTTTAGTCCCCAAAATCCACAATGCCGGCTGTATTTTCATAGGCGAGAATTCGCCTGTCGTTCTGGGCGATTATGTTGCCGGTCCCAGCCACGTACTGCCCACCGGGGGCAGCGCTCGTTTTGGTTCTCCTCTGGGTGTTATGGACTTCCTCAAGGTTAACAATATCATCGCCTTGGATGAGCCTGCCATGCGAGAGCTGAGCCAGGCCGCTGTGGTAATAGCTAAAGCTGAAGGGCTCGATGCCCACGCCCAGGCTGTAGCCCTCCGTGTCATTGCGAGTGAAGCGAAGCAATCTCGAAGATTTCCCTCTCCCTTGACGGGGGAGGATGAGGGTGAAAATTTGAAATGAACATCGAAAAACTTATAAGGCCTGAGCTCGTGACCATGAAGGGTTATACCCCTATCGAGCCTACGGAAGTTTTGAGCCAACGAGCTGAATTGCCTTTGAATAAAGTAATAAAGCTTGATGGTAACGAGAATCCTTATGGATGTTCTCCAAAGGTCTATCAAGCTCTAGCCACTTATCCCTATTATCATAATTACCCCGACCCGGAGCAAAGAGAGCTACGGAAGGCTTTAGAGAAATATACCGGCCTGGGCCGCCAGCACATTGTTTGCGGCATGGGCAGCGATGAACTTATTGACCTTATCCTCAGGCTTTTCCTCAAGCCCGGAGACGAAGTTATCAATTGTTCACCAACATTCGGTATGTATCCCTTTAGCACCGATGTTTGTGGAGGTCGGGTGGTTGATGTGGCTAGAGGCGAAGATTTTGCCCTTGATATGGTCGGTATAGAGAGAGCATTGACCGGAAAAACAAAGGCCATCTTTGTCGCCTCGCCCAATAATCCCACCGGCGACACCGCCACCGAGAAGGAAATTATGGAGCTTGTTGAGACTGAAAAAATTGTTGTCGTGGACGAAGCCTATTTTGAATTCAGCAATGTAACCATGGCTAAATTAGTGCCTAGTTACCCTAACTTGATAGTTTTGCGCACCTTTAGCAAATGGGCCGGGCTGGCCGGCTTAAGGATAGGCTACGGCTTTTTCCCCGTAGAAATTGCTGGTTACTTGATGAAGATTAAGCAGCCCTATAATGCCAATGCCGCAGCCCAGGCTGCGGTGCTAGCTTCCCTGGCAGATATAGAGTATCTTCGTGCTAATGTTACCAAGATAGTTATGGAACGGGAGCGATTATTTGGCAAACTAAAGGAACTGGATTGGCTAAGGCCTTACCCCTCACAGGGAAACTTTATCCTCTGTTCTCTACCCGAAGGAAAGGCCAAAGAAATCTGGCGTCAATTGCAAAAAAAGGGCATCTCCGTTCGCTATTTTGACACTCCGCGACTAAAAGACTGCCTGCGAATCAGCGTGGGCAGACCTGAGGATACCGATGCTCTGGTTAAGGCATTAAAGGAGGTTAAACATGACTGAAAGAAAAGCAGCAGTTGCTCGTGAGACTGCCGAAACGAATATTAGGGTGACACTCAACATTGACGGCAGCGGACAATTTCAAATCACCACCGGCATAAGGATGTTTGATCACCTCCTCACCCAGCTAGCCCAACATGGAGTATTTGACATAAAAATCTCAGCCTCGGGTCCCGACCAGCACCACGTAGTGGAGGATGTGGCTATTTCGCTGGGCAAGGCTTTTAACCAGGCACTGGGGAAAAAACAGGGTATTGTTCGCATGGCACATGCCATTGTGCCTATGGATGAAGCTCTGGCAGCGGTGGCTGTGGATATCGGGGGCAGGGTCTACAGCGTAATCGAGGCAGACTTTAACGAAGCCAGCATAGGCGACCTGGACGCTGATTTAGTCCGCCATTTTCTGGTCTCCCTTGCCTCCGAAGCCAAAATTAACCTCAACGCCAAAGTGCTCAGCGGCATCAATGACCACCACAAAGCCGAAGCCCTATTCAAAGCCCTGGCCCGAGCCCTGGATACAGCTACCCGGATTGACGAGCGAATCCTGGGAAGGGTGCCCAGCACCAAAGAGGTTATTGAAGGGTAGAAAGTTATCTGAATTTAGTTCCAAGGCTCTCAGGGAGTGCAGCTATACAGCAGGCTCCATTATGTTTAAAATAATACAGAGTTAATCTATGTAGAAAGTGTAGAGCAACGGAGGTAGGAAATGCCTGAATTGAGTTGGGCCACCGTAGTCACTTGGTTGATAAACCATGGCATCCGCATCCTTATCATAGTGGTGGTGGGAGCTGTGCTGTGGTTCGCCCTAAATAAGGTTCTCCCGCCTATTGTGCGCCGTAGCGTAACCCGAACCAAGTATAAGGAAAGCAAAGGGGGGATGGAGAAAAGGACGAGTACCCTTCTATCTATCTTCAAGGGGATGGGGCGGGTATTCATTGTCATAGTTGCCATAATGATGGTCCTGTCTGAGGTGGGAATAGCCGTCGCGCCAGTCCTGGCTGGCTTCGGCATCGCCGGCATAGCCATCGGCTTCGGCGCTCAGTACTTGATAAGAGACCTCATCGCTGGCATCTTCATCATTTTGGAAAACCAGTATAGGGTGGGTGATGTAGCCAGGGTAGCCGATATTGCTGGGCTGGTGGAGGAAGTAACTTTGAGAAAGACTGTGCTCCGTGACCTGGATGGCATAGTCCATCATGTGCCCAATGGCGAGATTAAGACAGCCAGCAACTTTACCAGACACTTTTCCAGGGTCAATCTCAATATCTCGGTGGGCTATGGCACCGACCTCGACCACGCCATAAGCGTGATAAACCGCGTAGGCAAGGAACTCACTGAAGATGAAAATTGGCGTAAAGTAATCAAAAGCCCTCCCCAGGTGTTGAGGGTTGATAATCTGGGCGACTCCGGAATAGACATCAAGATTCTGGGGGATGTTGAGCCTATACGGCAGTGGGCAGTAATGGGGGAGTTGCGGCTTCGCCTCAAGAAAGCTTTTGATGCCGAGGGTATAGAAATACCCTGGCCCCATACCAAAGTGTATTTTGGCAATCCTTTACCAGATTTTCCTAAGAAGGAGGATTAGTCTCAGGAAGTATTCCCAGCCTGCTGCTTTTTGCAAAAATTCCCGACACAGAACCCTTTCCCTGGCTCAGGAATGAATAGATAAGATATTCATAATGTAGAGGCAAACTTTAAGGGCCTTATCTTAAACGGGAACTCCAACCTCATGATATTGGGTAGATCGGGAGTAAGGTAATATCCATGAACCGTCTCTTCAGTATATTCATCGTGGGACTCTTTGCATTGCTAGGAGCAGCTTTTGTTTTCTCTTGCTTAAATTTTATGGGATGCTCAGTTCCTGGTAATTCGGATGGTATTCCAGTCTATACATATAATATAGTCAATACCTACCCCCATGACCGCAATGCTTTCACCCAAGGATTGGTTTTCGAAGATGGCGTTCTATATGAGGGAACAGGGGGTTTTGGACACTCCACATTGCGTAGAGTGGAATTGGAAACCGGAGATATCTTACAAATTCGTGAGCTATCAGCTCAGTTTTTCGGTGAAGGCATAACCATTTATGGAAACAAGATCATCCAGCTGACCTGGCAATCCAATATCGGGTTTGTCTATGACAAAAACAGTTTTGAGTTACTACAAGAGTTCAATTATTCAACTGAAGGCTGGGGCATTACGCATGATGGAACGCGCTTAATCATGAGCGATGGTACGTCAACATTGCATTTCTTGGACCCTCAGACCTTTGAAGAAATCGGTCAGCTTGGGGTATTTGACAACGATGGTCCCGTAACCAGACTCAATGAATTGGAATACGTCCAAGGGGAAATCTATGCCAATGTCTGGCAAACGGACCAGGTCGCAAGGATTGCACCCGGGACAGGTCGAGTAGTTGGGTGGGTAGATCTGGCAGGACTCCTAACCGCAGAAGACCTTAGCGAGCCGGTTGATGTTCTCAACGGCATTGCGTATGATGCAAAGACTGATCGCTTGTTTGTGACTGGAAAGTTGTGGCCTAAACTCTTCGAGATTGAACTGATTTCTCCAGGATAATTGACGATTCTCTCTTTCGAGCTAAGTCACTGCCTGACCAGTGCTAGCACTACAAGATTCTTCGGTCTCTTTCCCTTCGGTATGCCCGGGGCTTCGGCTTAGGCGCTTCTCACAATGACAAAAAAAGCTAAAGAGAAGGCTTTCTCTATTTCCCAAACTACTCCTCCAATAATCCATTATCCTGGTAGCAATGTTTCTCAGTGCAAAAATTCCCGACACAGTGATCTAGTTCAGACAGATGGGTGACACATACATGGGTTATGAAAGGACGCTATAATGGTTGCACTATGAATGTTTATAGCACAATACCGGGATACAAGTG
>JBAUEM010000009.1:0-9795 GCA_049678605.1 Dehalococcoidia bacterium | reverse complement strand
AAAGTGCAAAATGACAGAGCAAAGGTTAAAAATTTTGCGTTTTGAGTTGTCATTTTGATTTTTGACCTTTGATTTTTGAATTTCAATGTTGTTTGGTATTTAGTGCTTAGGATTTTCTTCATTTGTCGATGACGCTCCTTTAGTAATATGTTCTTCTCCTTATTAGGAAGAAGTAAACCGCGGCGCCGATGAGCACCACTATTGCGACTATGATAACAATGAATCCCCCTAGGGGCAAGAGTCCGGCTCGGAAGGAGTAGGCCTCGGTCCAGTTGCCTGCGTTCTCTGCGCCATCTACGGCTTGCACAATCCAGTAGTAGGTGCCATAAGGCAGGGCTTCTGTCGCATTCAGGGTATAGTTCGCTCCGACTATGTCCGGAACTGAAACTATGGGGTCGTCAACAAATTCTCCAGTGGCAGTGACATTGTCACTGGTTGCTATTTGCAGGCGATAGTAAACTCCACTGTCATCGGATACCTCAGACCATTCAAATGTCGGCCTCACCTTGCCTATGAATCCTACCCTGGCCCCGTCGGGCGCTGAAATGAGTTCCGGTGTGTCCGGGGAGGCTGATTCCATGGTGAAGTTAGCCGTGGCCACGTTCTGGTCAGCATCTTTGGCTGTCACCTGTCGCTCGCCATGTGGGCTCTCAGGCACGGAAAAGCTCGCCTCGAAGCTGCCTTCAGCGTTGGTTGTAGCTGTCGCTCGCTCCTCATCCTCGTACGTGATGCTCACATCTTCATCGGTGGCAAATCCACGGCCAGTGACGGTCAAGTTCATACCCACATGTCCTTGGTCGGGGGACAACAGGATGCCAGGCTCTATCTCGAAGCTGAGCGCGTCGATATCTCTTTGTTTGGTTCGTTCTCCGTCGGCGGTGATGCTATACTTGCCTGTGGACATCTCGGGCACCTCGAAGCTTTCCTTCCAGTAACCTCTCTCGTCGGCCCTGATTTCCGTGACCACTGCCTCTCCATCAAATAATATCTTGATGTCCCTCTCGTCAGCCTCGAATCCACTGCCCGTCATCGTTATGTTGTCGCCCACGCTGCCCGACGGCTCGTCTATGGCGCTGCCCGACGGCTCATCTATGATGCTTATCTTCGGGATTACTTCGAAGGTGGCATCCTTAACCTCGTAAAGCCGGCTCTCGTCACCGCTGGCGTCTATCTTATGGCTTCCCTTGGCGGAACGGGGAATCTTGAAACTATGCTGCCAACTGCCATCCGCGTCCGCAGTAATATCATCCTCTATGACCTCATGATCGCCATCAAGGTAATACCTCAGCTCGATATCTTCCTCATCCTCGGCAAACCCATGGCCTTCCACGATAGCCGGAGTGCCCACAGGACTCTCTTCAGGGCTTACTGTCAAACCCGGCTCCACGGTGAATTCCTCTATAGCTCGAAGGCTAGTGCCTATATAGGCGCGCACCTCATGCTCTCCCGTGTAGCTTTCGGGAACTTCGAAAGTCACCCATGGGAAATTCCCGTCTCCATCGGTCTTGGCCTCGGCTACCGGGGTTCTGGAACCGTTTAGATAATAGTAAATGTCAACCCACTTGTCAGCCGTAAAATTATTGCCACGGACTCTGACCTCCTCCCCGGGAACTCCCGAGCTGGGAGAGAGCCTGATTTCTGCGCCATTAGCTTGTGCGGGCGCAGCCGGCAGGGCAATAGCTAAAAGGCAGATGGCAAAAGCTATGACCAGTCGAGATAGCAAGCGCATTTGACTAACCTCCTTTTTGCTATTATAAACGAAAATAGCCCGAAAAAGTAAGTGTTCTTGACTCTTTTTACTCCACTCACGTCATTGCGAGCACCTGAAAGGTGCGTGGCAATCCCCGCAGCTAAGTTCTAAATCCTAATTTCTAAGCTCTAAACAAATCCTTTCAAAATGCAAAAATAAAAGTGCAAAATGACAGAGCAAAGGTTAAAAGTTTTGCGTTTTGAGTTGTCATTTTGATTTTTGACCTTTGATTTTTGAATTTCAATATTGTTTGATATTTAGTGCTTAGGATTTCGAGGCCTGAAGGAAACCCTTCCTTCAGGCATTGTGAGCGTAGGGGCGGGGCTCGTCCCCGCCCAAGAGGCGGAGATAAACTCCGCCACTACTGTCCGGTAACGGAATGCTTGATTCCCGAGGGATCAGGAGCAGGTCAATGCCGCTGCCGGGAACACGCTCTCACTTGGGAAATGAGCCAAAGGTCGCACATTCTCTATCTTGGGGTGTTTTTCCCGCAATTAGCCAGCGAATAGCCCGGTGCCTTCACCACCGCTTCTTTATCGGAGCGACTTATCTCACAAAAGGAGACGATTTCTTGGGCATGGGCGATAGCTCTCTTAGCTTCTTGTTTGGTGCAGTAGTCCGGAGGAGCTCATGAAGGGCAGAAGTTGGAATACATCACTGCCAGCAAACCCTGGCAGTCCCATCGCGACCTTCGGCTCGCTTCTCTCTTCAAATATCACAAACCAAAAAAATTAACCTTTAAAAATGACACAATAGCAGTGAATACAACATTAATATGAAAAAGGACAACAAGGAGCAAAATGTATAAGAATTTCAAGACGATCATGAACATGTAACTATTATAGGCAAAAACACTCCCGAAAGTAAATCGCAACACCCACAGCTATGAAAAGAGAGGCGGCATATAAAATGCCGCTCTGCGTAGGGCCAAACTCGAAATCATAATATCTAAACATAGGTGTTCAGCAGTCAGCAGTCAGCCGCCTACTTCTCGGCAGACAAGGGAACTGAAAGCTGACCGCTGATGGCTGAATGCTTATGCTCGGGATTTGGTGCTTGGGATTTAGGATTTTGCTCTACGCCTGATAAATCAGGCAACTGCAGAATTTCGAGGCGTGAAGGAATCCTTTCCTTCACGATTTTGTACCGGGATTGCTTCGTCCCGACAAGCCGGGACTCGCAGTGACACACCACTATTGTCATTGCGAGCGAAGCGTGGCAATCTTGTAGAGGCGGTCTTGTAACCGCCCAGTTCATCCTGACCCTCACCCTCTCTCGTCGAGGGAAAGGGAAGGCTCTTTTTACCAGCGATCATAATATATGCTTCGCCTTATTACCAGGAAGCGAATCAGGGCGACCAGGAGCACTACTATGGCGACTATGATAGCAATGAGTGCCCATAGAGGCAGGAGCCCGGCACGGAAGGAATGAGCCGCGGTCCAGCCGCTTTCGTTCTCTGCGCCATCTACGGCTTGCACAATCCAGTAATAGGTGCCGTAAGGCAGAGCTTCTGTCTCCTTCAGGGTATAGCTCGTTCCGACTGAGACATTTTTCGAAACTAGGGGGTCAGCGAATTCTCCAGTGGCGTTGACATTGGTACTAGTTGCTATCTGCAGGTTATAGCGAACTCCACTGTCATCGGATACCTCAGACCATTCAAATGTCGGCGTCACCCTGCCTATGAGTCCCACCCTGCCCCCGTCGGGCAATGAAACGAGTTCTGGTATGGGTGGGGGGTCTGATTCCATGGTGAAGATAGCGCTGGCCGCGTTATCGGCAACGTATCCGGCTGTCACCTGGCGCTTGCCATGTGGGCTCTCAGGCACGGAAAGGCTCGCCTCGAAGCTGCCTTTGTCGTTGGTTGTAGCTGTCGCTTGTTCCTCATCCTCGTACTTGATGACCACATCTTCGTTGGCAGCAAATCCGCGGCCCGTGACGGTCAAGTTCATGCCCACATGTCCTTCGTCGGGGGACAACACGATGTCAGGCTTTATCTCGAAGCTGAGCTCAATGATGTCTTCTTTCTGGGTCTGCTCTCCCTCGGCGGTGACGCTATACTCGCCTGTGGACATCTCGGGGACCTCGAAACTTGCCTCCCAGGCACCTTGGGCGTTGGCCTTGATGCCCGGGATCACTGTCTGGCCATCAAATAATATCTTTATGTCCCTCTCGTTAGCGGCAAATCTGCTGCCCGTCATCGTTATGCTTTCGCCCACGCTGCCCGATGACTTATCTATGCTTATCTCCTCCGTTACTCTGAAGGTGGCATCCTCGACCTCGTAAAGCTTGCTCTCATAGCCCTCGGCGTCTAGCTTATGTTCTCCCCTGGTGGAAGGGGGAATCTGGAAACTCGTCTCCCAACTGCCCCTGGCATCCGCTTTGATCCTCCTTTCTATCGTTTCGTAGTCGCCATTGAGGTAATACATCAGCTCGATGCCATCTTCGTTCTTGGCAAACCCCTGGCCTTCCACGGTAACCGTAGTAGCCACAGGACCTTTTTCAGGACTTGCCGTCAACCCCGGCTTCACGGTAAAGTAAGCATCTACTGTGGCATACCCTACGTCGGCGAGCACCTGGTAGTGTCCCGTGCAGCCTTCAGGAACGGTGAAGGTGATTGTGAAATCTCCCCTGTTAGTGGTCCGTTCTGTTGCTACCAGGTTTCCATCATAATAGATGTCCACAAGCCAGTCGGCATCAAAATCATAGCCATAGACGGTGACCTCTGTTCCGGGTACTCCCGAGCTGGGTGAGAGCTCGATATCATAAGGTACACACTGGGCTTGTGCGGGCACAGGCGGCAGGGCCATACCTATAAGGCAGATGACAAGAACGATGACCAGTCTGGGCAGCAATTTCATCCCATTATCTTGCGTAATAGTTTAGTTTTTCGACAAGTTCCCTCTTAACATTAGGGCTCTGTCCTTCACCATCCCCCCTTAGGATAAGGGCTTTCTCCTTCAAGACCCCCCTTAAGATAAGGGGGGATAAAGGGGGGTTATGTTGGAAAAACTTTCCTGTTACCTCCTTAAAATAAAGATTCTCTCGTTCATAACTCTCCTTTCCCCTCTTAATCTTAAGAGGGGAATTTGGGAAAGACTTTCCTGTTACAAGCCCACTTGCTAATATTCGGGCTGTTCAATTTTGGGTATTTATGTAGTTGCCTGATTTATCAGGCAACTACACTATCTTCATGTTTTCGCTATTATAACCGAAAATGCCGCTAGGGAAAAAAGGGATTGACTCTACCTTTATATTATATGTCATTTCCTAAATTTCAAATTCAAAACCGTTTGGACCTTTGGATTTTGGTCATTTGATATTGTTTAGGATTTAGAATTTAGAGGTTTCCCTTCAGGGCTTGGGATTCAGGATTTCTCGAAGCCGGGGATAAACCTCGCCTCCTTAAACATCCCCCTTAAGATATTCGAGGCGTGAAGGAATCCCTTCCTTCACGATTTTGTGCCGGGGATTGCTTTGTCCCGACAAGTCGGGGCGAAGCAATGACAAAAAAAGATGTCATTCTGAGCCGCAGGCGAAGAATCTCATAGATTTGGGAAGGGGGGTCATTCATAACTCCCCCGCCTGCCAAGCCTTGGCTCGCCTGCCGAAGTCGTACGGCGAGCAGGCGGGCAGGCCTTTCCCCTCTTATCCTTCACTTCGTTCAAGGACAAGTCTTAAGAGGGGAATTCTGGGAGTGTGGCAAATAGGAAAGGGGACGACTCTTAGAGTCGCCCCCTTTGGGAGTTCTAGTTTACGTGAGTGTTATCACACCCGCCGTGTCCTGAAGATGAGCACTATGACCACAATCACCAGGACTGCGCCAATGGCGATAACCACCCAGACCCAGATGGGAGTTGGTGGCCCTGGCACTTCATCCGGAGGCACTTCCTTAACCATCGTGCGGAATGTGCCTACGACGCTCGTGCTTACGGGAACACCATTATTATAGGCAGTTACCTGCCAGTAGTAAGTGGTGTCGTAGTCCAGCGTCACGGTGCACCCGTAAGCTGTGGCAGTCAGGGCGGTCTGGCTGTCGACGGGGCTGGAGAAGTCAGAGTTATCATCGAGCAACCAGTCGAAGGCGTCGGCAGTCGCTAACAGATCCCAGCTGAAGCCCACACCCTCTATGGCCACATCGGTGGCACCGGGCTCAGGAGAGACGAGGTTGATGGTACGAGTAGCCGCAGTGGGTTCAACTGTAAAGCTCCGTCCCTCAGACCACCAGCTCTTAATTTCCTGACAGGTCTCAGCCTCGACAGCCCTTATCCTCCAGTAGTAGGTAAATTCAGGCGTGAAGAAGCCGCCTATCCACTCGCTGGGGGTCAATGGCGCATCTGGACAAACGTTCCAGCTGTCTATCATGTCGGTGAATTCTTCGTCACGCGCGAGCTCAATCTCGTAACCGCAGGCATCGCACAGGCGGTTCCACTTGACGACAAACGGTGTGTTTTCACACCAGCAGGGATCAGCACCGATGACCGCGCCGTCGTCCGGAGATACAAGCTCGACACCTTTCTTGGCATAGCAGTCCTCAAACATCCAGACGGTGCCCTCTTCGCCCTCTTCCATGTCGTAATCTTCGCTGCCGTCAATAGCAAAGAGCTTGCTGTTGCTATCTGCGGTCAGGCAGCCGCAAATCTTCAGGGCATCGGGCGCCATGCTGAATAGCGCAGTTACATTGAGCCCTACCGTCAGGTAGTCCCATTCAGCCTCTCCCACGCCGCAGCAGAGCTCCACAATAGGAGTCAGGCAGCGGGCGACACCGGTGT
This sequence comes from Dehalococcoidia bacterium, assembly GCA_049678605.1. Classification (GTDB taxonomy): domain Bacteria; phylum Chloroflexota; class Dehalococcoidia; order GIF9; family AB-539-J10; genus RBG-13-51-36. The sequence goes on along the minus strand of JBAUEM010000009.1, from coordinate 3,276 downwards.
ACCATTCATTCCAGCCATCGTCGCAACAATCACCAGAATCATCGTGATAACCGAGGTAGCTGGCGTAGAGAACGCCGCCGGTGTCAGGGCCGGTCCAGGGATTGCCCGGGCTTGGTCTATCCAGGACCAGACCGGTATAATCGTATGCTGCGGCAGCGAGTTTGTGCCACTCCTCCGGTGCACCGCCAATTACCAAGAGATAGATGCCGTTGTCGTCGGTAGCATTGGCTAAAGCGGCATAGATTGTGTCGTTCATGTCGAAGTAGGTATCAAAGGCGACAGTGACGTACCCCGAGGTCGCGACATCCTTCAGCTCGGTGAAGATGTCATCCTCAGCCTCGAAATCATCGGTGTAGGAAACATCTCCGTCATCGCCGCCGACAAGTATGTAGTTATCCCAAACAGCGATGGTCCAACCATTAGTAACCTCGCTGTCCACTGGCTCGCTCCAGGTAAGAGCAGAACCATGGTCATCGGACATGGCAACACGGCCATCGTGATCCAGGGCATAGATGGTGCTCTCGTCTTTCACTGCCAGGTCAACGATTTCGTCCACGGTGGCAGTTCCCTGGTCCCAGCAGGCCAGCGTTTCCAGGTCATTATAGTATACGGTGTCAGTGCCGCGGTCCACCAGGTAGACGGTATCGCCGGTTATTTCCTCGGGAGCCAGCCTGAGCAGGCCACGCTCCGTAAACCGGGCGCCGGGGATTTCATCGTTGTTGATGCCCTCGAGCATGCCACACCAGGTCCTCAGCCATTTGCCGCTGTACTCTGGACCCTCGTCATCGGGAAGGGTCACGGCATAGAGCCAGACGCTGTCGCAGTAGCAACATTGTTCGTCCCCCTCGTCATCCATGTTCACGCTGACGAGCATGGTCTTGTTGCAATCGGGCGATACGGCGACATCCGACAGGTAGTCGATCTTGGTGTCAATCAGGCTGAGCTGGTTCCAGGTCTTGCCGTCGTCGAAGCTCCACGACCAGGCGCCCTCGTCATAATCGATTACGCCTCCGAGGGCAACAGCATAAGCCTTGTCTTCACTGACATAGGATACCGCCATGGCAATTCGTCCGGTGGGCGGTTTGCAAGACTTATCCCATTCCAGACAGCAGATTTCCATATTGGTGATGCCGGCATTGCGATAGACCTGGACGCCCTCGCAGCACTCTTTCACTAAGTCCATTTCATCTAGAGGTTCGGGGGCTGAGTCAGCCAGCAAGCCGGCTATAGCCTTACCGCTAGTTATGGTGCCCAGGTAGGACACGTTGGTCAGCCAGGGAGTTTTCGAGATCTGGGTGTCAACTTTGTCAACAGCATCGTCTCTCACCCGGAATATCTCGCCTAGTGAGTCTGAACCATCATAGTAGTTCACCCAGACCCAGGAATATCTCATATCGGTGTCAGCACCGGAGTAATCCATGGGCAGGGTTACACCCGCTATTGCTCTGGCGTCCCGGTTCCTGAGCCACATCGGGATGTCTACATTCTCTTTTACGGGCACAGCCGGCGCGAAATCGGCAGCTTCATTCCAGGCTGCGCTTGTTTCACCCCAGACGCCGGACTGCAGGTAGACGGTGCCGTACCAGTAGTCATCAAAATCCATGCTGCCGGAAACAGTGACAGCCAGGATGGTCCTGTCCGTCTCCCAGCTGCGGGAGAAAATGATGTCGGTAACGAGGTCTGAGGTGAATGCAGTAGGCTCGCCCTCGTCATCCCAGCCCGGATAGTCACCCGTATCCGTGGCATCCTCCCAGTCATCGGGATTGTCTTCGTCAACCGTGCAGCGGAAAAGCGCGGCGTCGCCGGAGCCATCCATGCCCCCGATGGCGATGTCTCGCTCGCCATCCACTTCAAGGGAGACGACTAGGTCGGAGACTCGGCTTGCAGGGAGCACAACGCTGCCATCCTCAACTTCGCCGGCGTTCACGAAGGTATCGCCGCCGTCGATGGAGATGAACACATATGCATTACTAGAGATATTAAGGGAGACGGCGACAGCCAGGAAGTCGGAGTCCTCCCAGTCGGTGGCGACTCGCAGTAACCCGGAAAGTCCACCAAGCTTCTTCTTGTCAATCTCCTTCTTCACTCCCTTGGTGATATCCCCCCAAGTGGCAGCGGCGTCACTGGACTTAGCTAGGAAGTAGGGTCCCGGCCAATCTGTTGTATTCATCGCCTCACTGGTGAAGATAGCATAAGCTACGTCTCCACCCTCAGCCAGGGCATAATCGATGATTGTCGACTCGGGTGCCAAGACTGCGTGCTCAAGAGTCGGAGTAGAGACCATGTCCCACTCGGCGCAGACATCAGCAGTGCATGCACCGCTCACCTTTTGGGCGGGTACCGCTGTAATTATGAGACTGATGGCCAGTGCCGCAGCGATGAGCATATACATCACCCTTACTGGCCATTCTCTTGTTTTAGTCATTATTTCCTCCTTTATAGGTATCCAACTTATCTTCACTCTCGCCCGAGGTCGACTCCTCCGGGCTCGAGGCATTGGAAATGTTTTTCTTCAGTAAACCTAGTTTTAAGCCTGCCTCATTTCAGGCTGCCCTTTTTGGTTTTAATTTGTAGTTGCCTGATTTATCAGGCCTGCCCAATGAATTGGGCGACTACATTGATATCTCTGCCCGGGCCAGGCATCGTTCTCTCTTCCCCTCGGCGAATCCATGAGTCAGCTTCATAACTCCCCCGCCTGCCAAGCCTTGGCGGGCAGGCCTTGCCCCTCTTACCTTAAGAGGGGGAGGTTTGGTAGCCCTTGCTCCTCCTACCTTAAGAGGGGGAACAGCGAGGATTCGCTCCGGGACTTTGCCATAAGCATCACCTCCTTTCCATTTTATTCAACGTTGTCATTCTGAGGAGTCCCGATACATCGGGGCTCAGAATAACAGGTGGATATCATCTAACAATATTCAATTATTAAAGTTCAAACAAACCCAAATTTCTCGCCAAAAGCCATAATACTAGGCTCAGGCCTACCTAACCTTCTAATTTAAACCTATATATCTATTTTGTCAATAGGTAAATCAAGAAATTTGCCAAAATAGCTTGGGTTTATTATAACAGCCAGCTTTCTTTTGTCAATATGCCTAATATAGCGAGGTATAGGCGGGGTGGGGACAAGCCCCGCCCCTACAACCGGCATCATGGACAAATGAAGAAAATCCTAAGCACTAAATACCAAACAACATTGAAATTCAAAAATCAAAGGTCAAAAATCAAAATGACAACTCAAAACGCAAAATTTTTAACCTTTGCTCTGTCATTTTGCACTTT
>JBAUEM010000008.1:0-8029 GCA_049678605.1 Dehalococcoidia bacterium | reverse complement strand
GATAATACCGGGATACTTGCCAGACACTTGTATCCTGGCATTGAGCAATAAACATTCATAGCACAGCTATTATAACGTCCTTTCATGACCCATGTATGTGTCACCCATCTGTCTGAACTAGATCAGGGCTTGACAGGCAGGGAGTAGAGGTGTATCATTGTAATGTTAAGTTTCTTGATGTCGACTGAAAAATTTCACCAGATATGGAACGCACCCCAGGAGATAACTTGTTGTGAAGAGGCTTAACGAGAAAACAGCCATTATTACTGGCAGCAGTAAGGGAATTGGAAGAGCTATGGCAAGGGTGTTTGCCACTGAAGGGGCAAGCGTACTTGTGGTAAGTCGCCATCAAGAGACCGGTGATAAGACTGTTAATGAAATTCGGCAGACGGGGGGAAAGGCATCGTACTTCAGGGCAGATGTGAGTCGATGGGGTGATGTTAGTGCGATGGTGAGTGCGGCGATAGATCGCTACGGAAAGGTCGATATATTGTGCAGCAATGCCGCGATTTTCCCATCAACTTTTATTGAGACGATGCCCATAGAAGAATGGGAACAGGTACTTTCAGTTAACCTGACGGGAACCTTTTTCGCAGTGAAAGCCTGCTTTCCAGCAATGAAACAACAACACCACGGGAGAATTGTTTTGACTTCTTCCGTCACTGGTCCGTACACTGGTTTCCCGGGTTGGGCGCATTATGGGGCTACGAAAGCCGGTATGCTTGGTTTTATGCATACAGCAGCATTAGAATTTGCAAAATACAACGTGACAATTAACGCTATTTTGCCTGGAAATATTCATACAGAGGGAATGGATGAACAAGGAGAGGATTTTATTCGAAGCATGGAGCAATCAATCCCCATGGGCAAATTGGGAGACCCGGAAGATATTGCTTATGCGGCGCTCTTTTTTGCCTCGGATGAGGCAAAATATATTACTGGACAGACACTTATTGTCGATGGCGGACAACTTCTTCCCGAGTCGGGGTTGGCACTTTCCTTGGCAAATATGTAGTTGCTATAGCAGTACGGTAGTTTGAAGTTGCCAGGTTTCAATGAATTTATTCTTAATCAAGGACAGAAAATAAGCTTAAAGATTTGGTAATTTGATGTGAAAGGAGGTGAGAAATATGGAGTAGTTGGTATCTTGTTGAATTTTATGGGTTTTATTATCATAAAGGAGGTAAATTAATGAAAAGAACAGCATTGGTGATTTTTTTAAGTGGGGTGCTAATTGCGGGACTTTTGTTAGGTGGTGGTGTCCTGGGATGTGCCCCGGCGGAGGAGGAAGAGGAAGAGGAACCTTTAGAAGACGTAGTGGTTGGATTTATAGGCCCTTTTTCTAGTGATGATGGTAAGAGTGGTATGAGGGGGATGGAAATCGCTGTTGAGGAAATTAATGCGAACGGGGGCATTCTAGGAGGGCGTCAACTAAAACTAGTAAAGGCTGATTCCGCGCAAGATATAACCGAAGGAATTAAAGCCTACGAATATCTTAATGAAGTCGAAGAGGTAGATTTCATCATTTCAACCTGCATAGACGATGTTTCATTAGGGTGGATGCCCCGATTGGCGGAATATAAGACCCCCACGATGGATACCTTTACGACGGCGATTGTGGCGATTGACCTGCTTGTAGATGAATACGAAAAGTACAAAAGTTATTTCATGATTACTCCTACTGATTATTTTATGGGCGCGGCGATGATAGATTTTGCAGATAGTGTTCTCAAACAAGAGATGGGGTGGAACACGACGGTTCTCTTCCAGGAAGATACTGCTTACGGCCACGGAGTTGGTGACTTCATTGAAATGGACCTATTGCCGCTTGCAGGTATAACGATGCTGGACCGTATTATATACGATGTAGATACTGTGGATTTCGCTCCGATATTTGCGGAAATCGAAGCTCTAGACCCTGATTTTATATATACGATCAACTCGGTCAATAGCTTAGTCCCCTGCGCTCAATATGTAGAGCTAGAAGTGCCGATCCCGATGACTGGCCTAAGTGCCGCCGCAATTGGTGCAGAGTTTTGGGAAGACATGGGTGGAAAGGGAGCTGGCATATCTACTTTCTCCCCGCCTCCTGCTCTGGGATGTAAGCTCGACCCAACTACTCAGGCATTCGTCGACAAGTATCAGGCAAAGTATACCACCCGACCAAGCTATCCTTTATTCAACGGAATAATTAGCTACTACGGTTTATACATTATGGTTGAGGCAGCCGAGCGGGCAGGCGGCTTTGAACCCTTGGATGCCTGGGTAAGCGAGATGCTGAACACAGATTACAAGCTTTATAGGGATGGTGAGATCTGGTTTAGATATATGTTTTATGACACAGATGAGGTTGACCCGATTTTTGAACGGACCAATCCCCATGCGTGCAAGTTTGATTTTGCGGGTGAAGAAGGTATGGTCGGGGCGAATGGCGTCCAGTGGTATGAAGATGGAACGGCAAAATGCATCTACCCCGACAAATATGCCACTGGAGAATTTGTTCTCCCTCCTTGGATTTGAGTAGAACAGCGACCTGATTACTTACGCTTTATCCTCCCCAGTAAAACCGAGAGAGGGGGGGATAAAGCGTAGGAATAGGAGTACGCGAGGCGCGAAAGTAACCTGGTAGGGGTGGACCGGAGGGAGATATCGTGCACGATGGGGGGAGGTCATAGATTAGCCTTAGGAGAGGATCAGCAATTTGGCAAGAACGATTAGACAGACTGGGAGGAAGCAATGGATTTGCGGCGACTACCATAAAAGAGCAGTGTCACTAAGATGGCGATAATAATTTCAGGCCTCTTAGTAAGTGGGTTGTATGCCCTTATAGCCGTAGGTTTTACTATGATCTATGGCGTGGGAAGGGTGGAGAATTTAGCCCATGGTGCCTATGCCATGGTCGCCGCTTATGTCTTCTACGCTGTCACGGCCCAGCTGCAACTACCAATACCTGTGGGTTTTATTCTGGCCATCTTAACTGGGGTGGCTCTCGCCTTAGCAACCTACAAAGGTCTCATAGGACGTTTCTTAGGTAATCCCACCGCCATTTTTATCTCCACCCTTCTTTTGGCCGTTGTATTGGAATATGCAATCTCCGTCGTCTTCACACCAGCTTCAAGAAACCTTCTGCCCATCGTACCTGGGACTAGCAATGTGCTGGGTATTCGTGTTAGCAACGACTTAATATTGGTGACGATTGTAAGCTGGGTGTGTTTAGGCGGTTTATTGTTTTTTGTTAGAAGAAGCCACCTGGGGAGGGCTATTCGGGCTATCTCCGAGGGTCCAAGGGGGGCTTTGATTTTGGGAATAAATGTTGAGAGGGCGAATTTAGTAGTTTGGGCTTTGGCTGGGGCATTGGCAGCAATTGCTGGCGTATTCTTCGGAGCCTATACCCACCTGGTACCCCACATGTGGGTGTTCCCGCTTGTAATCGCTTTTTCCATAGTGATAGTGGGAGGGATCGGTAGTATCGAGGGCTCTATTATCGCAGCTTATGTAATCGGCATGGCAGAAACTGCCATGATGATGATGATAAGTACAAGATTGAGAGGCGTTTTCAGTATGGGAATCCTGATTGTCATACTCCTCGCCCGCCCTAGGGGTTTTCTTGGTAAGGAAATGTGAAATGATACGAATAGCCCTCAAGAGGTCATTTACGAGTTGGCTAGTTTTCCTGGTGGTGATGTGTGTACTGCCATTTGTCGTCCCAAGTAATTATCTCAGGATTTGTATATTTGCCAACTTCATGGCGGTTTTTGCCATGAGTTGGGACATTCTCTCAGGCTATGCTGGTTATGTAAGTTTTGGACATCCCGCCTTGATTGGCGCCGCCGGGTACACTACAGCTATGTTGACTTATCACCTTGGGATGCCACTTTATGCCAGTATACCTTTGGCTGTACTGGCGGCACTGGCAGTCGGAATGCTCTTTTTCTTTCCCGCTCTAAGACTAAGAGGTAACTACTTCTGCCTGGTTACCCTTGCCTGGCTGATGGTGATTCATAGCTTAGTCATAGCTATAAGGCCAGATCTGACGGGTGGGACTAGAGGACTGCCAAACTTGCCATACGTGGTCACGGGCGCGGTTCCCAATTTTTATCTTTCTTTTGGCATCATGTTCTTGGTGGCGGTTGGACTAAGGTATTTGGCAAAGTCCGACATAGGGGCGGTGCTAAATGCCATACGTTTGGACGAGGATGCAGTAAGTGCCAGTGGTTTGAGCACTCTCAGATTTAAATTGCTTGCTTTCACTATGAGCGCAGTGACGGCTGGTATCGGAGGAGCTTTCTATGTTCACTATATGGGGGCTATAGCCCCCGAGGGTGTCTTCTCGGTCAACTTCCTTCTTACCATAATAATTGCTGCCTTGGTCGGTGGTCAGAACTCCATCATTGGACCTATAATCGGTGCCTATTTTCTAACCTTTCTCTTGGAGTCTTTGCGTGTTTATATTGCAGGCACACCGAGGTTTCTTTTATATTCGGCGGTTGCGTTAGCTTTGTATGTTTGGAAAGTTAGGGGATTCTATGGTATAATTGAGGATATAGCAAGCTGGCATCGAAAAAGGAGAAAAGCTGAGGAACATGTCTAAGTTGCTTGAAGCGAAGGGCCTTACTAAAAGCTTCGGACGCCTTCTAGCCGTCAAGAACTTAAGTTTTCATGTAGAAAAAGGAGAGAGCCTCGGTCTGATAGGACCGAACGGCTCGGGCAAGACTACATTTTTCAACTTAATTATGGGAAGCCTTAAGCAGGATTCAGGGGAAGTCTTCTTTAGAGAGAAAGAGATTAGTAAACTCCCAATCCACGAAAGGGTAAAGAAGGGCATCGCTCGGACATACCAGATACCGAGACCCTTCGCCGAGATGACGGTAAGTGAAAACATCCACATAAGCACTATACAAGACAAAATATTAGAGTCGATGAGAGGAAGAGCTGATAGTGAAGTGGAAGGGAAAATCGCAGAAAGTGTGGGCCTTAAGGAGCGCATTTCAATGTATCCTCACGAGTTAAGTATGGGGGATCTCCGTAGGCTCGAGTTAGCTAAGGTGCTAGCTACTGAACGAAAAATCGCTCTCTTGGATGAGATCTTTGCTGGATTGACGGTGGCAGAGATTGCTCAAATATCTGAACTTATTAGGAGGAAAAAAGAGGAAGGCTTAACGTTCATAATTGTCAGTCATGATTTGAGGGCTTTAGCTCCTCTAGTGGATAGAGTCGTGGTTATTTGTTTTGGTGAGCTTATTGCTGAGGGACCTTATCAGGAAATCGTTAACGACGAAAAGGTTAGACAAGCATATTTGGGGCATTAAAATGATTATACTTAGTCAAGGTAACAGAGAGTAAGTGTAGCATGAATCTTCTAGAAGTTAAAGACCTTGAAAGCTTTTACGGGAAGGCTCGTGCCTTAAGCGGAATTTCCTTTACTGTTGAAAGGGGGCAAAGTGTCGGCATAATTGGCCCTAACGGGGGCGGAAAGTCGACATTACTAGATTCTATCTTGGGACTAACGAATTGGCGTGGTGAAATAGTGTTTGATGGTGTGAATCTAAGAGGGCTAGCCCCCTCACAGATAGTCAAGCTGAGAATTGGCTACAGCCCGGAGAGAGGGGATCTCTTCCGCTTTATGAATGTGAAGGAAAATCTTTTACTTGGGGCTTACTGCGCACGGAGAGAGATGAATGAAAATCTTGAAATCGTGTTTAAGTTGTTCCCGGTTCTCCGAGAGCGCTTGAAACAGGAGGCCGGGACTCTAAGCGGAGGGGAACGACAAATGTTGTCGTTGGGGAGAGCACTTATGACAAGCCCAAAACTATTATTGCTAGATGAGCCAACTTTGGGTCTTGCCCCTGTCGTGGTCGGCACAATATCCGAAGCCGTAGCTAATTTAAAAAAAATGGGAATCACTATTCTAATCACTGAACAGAATGCCAGTTTTACTCTCTCATGTTCAGACAAAATCCATCTTTTGGAGAGGGGAGGGTTGGTGATGGGGGGGACCCCTGAGGAATTGAAGCAAGACGAATACATTAGGAAAACATACTTTGGTCTATAAATACCCGATCTTTTAAGAGGTCAAGGACTTCATGCGGTGAGAAGCTGGTCACTTTAGCAATTGACTCATCCTGTCCTCATCCCGCTTTGCCCAGTTCAGCTCTCTCTTCTTTTTGGCCAGGTTAAGGACATGCCTTCCCATAGCCTCCAGTTTATTTTTTGCTCTCGTTGCCACAGTGTTGATAAACGAAAACAGTCTTAGCCAAGGATTTGCCCACTTTACCCATAAAATAAGTTTATTTTCTCATAGTGAAGCCATCGATTGGGGGCGTCCAGAAAGGTCACCTCTTCCCCTAACAAGTCTTTTGTTGCTTTGACCATTCCTGTATTCCTAGCAACACCGCCACTGAAAACTATGTCTTTCTTAAACCTGATATTAGCCGCTTTCCCCATCCGGATTACTCTCTTGGCAAGGGAATAGTGCATGTCTCAGCAGCTATATTTTCTATTGGTTCGCTATGGCTTAAGTAAGTAATTGTTTCGGACTGCGCGAATACGGTACATTGGGTGGAAATGAGAATCCGATTTCTGCTCTTTAGGAACAAATTGCCAAGCTCTTCGATATCAATTTCCAAGTGCTCTTTGCCAACGTATCTAAGTACGTTTAGTATGACAAATTACCTCAGGCTCTACTCCATTTTGGAAGTCAATTGTCCTGCGTCAGTACCCCGTTGCAGTAATGTTCATTCATTCTCAAGAATGAACTTTATCTATACAGTAATACCTGCGGTGACTCCGCCGTCGATAACAAACTGGGCTCCTGTAACCCATTTTGACTCATCTGAGGCTAGGAAAAGATCCATACGGGCAATATCGGTAGTTTCTCCGATACCTATTGGGTGGATAGCCTTCATTCTTTCAAGATACTCTTCTTCCGATATTCCGTAGCCACGAGCTTCCCCCTTTGTCATATTAGTGTGCACGTAGGCAGGATGCACTGAGTTGACGCGGATATTGTACTTTCTTGCTGCGCAGTAGAGAGCCGCGGACTTGGTCATGATGGTCACCGCCCCTTTGGACGCGCAGTAGGCGAACAGTTCTGGTTCGGCTATCTGGCCGTCGATAGAGGACCGGTTAACAATCGAACACGGCTCTTCATTGTTTTTCATTGTCATAATGGCATGCTTCATTCCCAGAAAAACTCCGGTAGCATTTACAGACATAATAGTGTTCCAATCCTTAAGGGTTGTGACTTCGACACCAGCAATCTGGGAAATGCCAGCGTTATTGACTAAGATATTCAATTTGCCATACTTTTCAATCGTCGCCTTCATTAAAGACTGCCAATTCTCTTCTGAAGTGACATTCAACCGAATGAAAACTGCTTCACCGCCACCTTGGCGAATCTCTTCTTCCACCCGCTTACCGCCTTCCTCATTGATATCTGCGACATTTACTTTGGCGCCCTCTTGTGCAAAAAGTTTTGCGGTGGCTTCACCGATTCCTCCTGCACTACCGGTTACAATAGCCACTTTACCTTCGAGCCTGTGCAAATCAGTCTTCGTGTTCTGTTTCATAGATTTCTTCCCATTTTTCAATTTACTTTTCGATACAACTCAATTTTGACAAAAAGTGCCTCTGACTATACGAGTGGACAGTTAGCATTAGAACACTCAGCGGCGCAAACTTCCCTATTGAGTAGCGCCTCTCAGATTCGTTCAGCGGCCGGTAACCAAGCCCCCAGTTTACTCTCCCGTAATTATAGACCCCCTCAATAAGGTAAGCAAGCCTGTCTGAGCTATATTCTAAAAGCTGTGGAAACAAGATAAGGTGGTAAGAACCCCATATAAGGAAAGGAAGACTTACCACCGATGGCTAAAAGCCAGGAAAATGGTACCACAATTTTGTTGGGGCTTAAAGGATATGAAGTGGGAACGGTAACTGAGGGCGAAGGGAAGATAATAGTAGAGGTGAGGGCTCAAGAAAGGAAATCTGCTTGTCCTTATTGTAGCTCGGTGAGGTTATATCGCCATGGTTC
>JBAUEM010000007.1:0-15764 GCA_049678605.1 Dehalococcoidia bacterium | reverse complement strand
CCGTAAGCAAGCTTACGACCTTGGAACGGCTGAAAGCCAATGGCAGGGTCGATATCACTCCTGAATATTTTCTCAGGAGCTGACTGGGCTACTTCTTCGATTTCCATGCCTCCGGCTTCACTGGCCATCATCACTGGTAAGCGGCTTGTTCCATCAATGAGGATACTGAGGTAGAGCTCCCGTGCCACATCGCTTGCTTCTTCCACCAGAACTTTACTTACAGGCACTCCTTCCAGTCCCGTCTGATGGGTCACCAGTCTGGTTCCAATCAATTGACTCGTTGCCTTCTCTGTCTCTTCGGGGCTATCAACTATCTTTATGCCACCCGCCTTGCCTCTCCCCCCGGCATAGACCTGGGCTTTGATTACCACCTTGCCACCAATCTCAGCAGCTATTTCTCTAGCCTCGGTTGGGGTGGAAGCCACCTTGCCCCTGGGAATGGGAATACCATATTGAGCTATAAGTGCCTTGGCCTGATACTCGTGAACTTTCAATTTACCTCCTTGTTTCCCTGAAGCGGAGGGGGTGGGATTCGAACCCACGTTCGCCCAAAAGGCGAAAACGGTTTTCAAGACCGCCACCATAAGCCACTCGGTCACCCCTCCTGGCTTTAAATTCTACTTCAAAACGACCTCTTCAGGCAATCTTGCCGACCTTGTGCTGGCGTCTTTACCCGACTTTGACCCAACATGGATGATATACGAGCTGGTGGGGCAAGGCGTCACAAACGCCCAGGGGACATGCCATGAAGGCATTACTTTACAATAAACCACGCGCTGAGAGGCGATTTTAGGCGGGTAAAACGCCTGGGGTTACATTGGGAACTAGGTCTGTGCCCTTTTAGAGGCTAGTTTGGCACAAGGGTGTTAGCATGCGCGGGGCAGGGCAAGGTTAAGGAATGTTAGGCATCCTCTACTTTGACACAGGGGAAGACAACTCTGAAGGGAACCTCCTTTTTGTGTAGTGATTGATATAGATGTATGGCTTCGTTTGTCTCCAGGGGGGTGATTTTGTTAATTTCGCCTTGCAATAGCGTTTGATATTGGGCAAAGAAATTACCCTTGAGCGTTCTGAATAAGAATGTATTATGGCCACCTTGCTCACAGTTATAGCCGTTCCAGTATTCGTCATGGGCTATTAGCGTGGCTGTGGCTGTGCGGTATCGCTTACCTGCGACAATCCAGATCATGTTTTGTGGTTGCATCGGTTCACCTCCAGTTATACTTTTGGCCCAGGCTATGCCGGTATTGCTGGGACCTTGCCATTATCCTCTTACATTATACCTCAAAGATGCGTTTTGTTGTTGTGCCACAATTCACCTTTGCCCGTTAGATTCAACTCAAAGCTCAAAAGTTGGCGTTAAACTGTTTGGGACTGGTTGTTGCCAGCAGGCAATCTTGCCCTGGACAATTCGATAATTTGACCTTTGTTCTAGTTGACTATAAAATAGACTCGGGCGAGTAAACTGGGTGACCGCCCTGGATTTAATCTGCCAGGGAGGAAAGTCCGAGCTCCACCGAGCAGGGTGCTGGGTAACACCCAGGAGGGGTGACCCTATGGAAAGTGCCACAGAAACACACCGCCAGCGGCTGGCTTAGCCAGTGCGGGTAAGGGTGAAATGGTGAGGTAAGAGCTCACCAGCAACCAGGAGACTAGTTGGCTGGGCAAACCCCACCTGGAGCAAGACCGAATAAGAGGGCTCAACTACTCCAAAGTCTCAAGGCTCTGGGGTAAGTTTAAGGTGCTCGGCCGAAGCCCTCGGGTTGGTCGCTTGACCCTGATGGCAACATCAGGGCTAGATGGATGGTCACCACTCCATGTGGAGTACAGAACTCGGCTTACAGGTTTACTCGCCCAAAAAATTTTTCCCGGGCTTATATGCGGCAAAGGACAGGGATGAGACTCAAGCCTTGACCAGGGGATTATCCAAGGAAAAAACAAGGGGAAAGATAGCATCTCAGCAGCCATAAACAAGTTTGTTAAACCAGGGTTCCGGGCATAAAATAATAATGTATGTGTGACATACCCCCCAAGCTTCGTGATTTTATTCTCTTTTGTGCTCAGAGGCGGAGCCCGGAGTGGCCGGCTATTTATGATGAAATGACCAGGGTAGCCGGAAGAAAATTGTTCCAGGGATTAGGCTACAAAGACCTTAAGCAACTGGGGTTATCCTTCTCCCTATCTGGTATGGACAAGACCATCCAATTGGTGAAACAAGTTACCTCCCAAAACCATCAGTAAGAAGCATTTTGCAGTCTTTCATCCAAGGTGATAGCATTTTATAGTCTTCCGCATAATTTCGTATAAAACCCTCCCCCTCGAAGGGATGAGGGTCTGGGCGAGGGTGAATTTCCCCCTCTCTAACTTCTCTCCCGCTAGGGGAGAGAGAATTATAAGGAGGCTTGTTATGCGGATAGCTGTGCTTGCCGATACCCATGTAAACACGCTTAAACACCTCCCTAAAAAGATAATTGATGCCATCTCCACGGTAGATTTGATAATCCACGCTGGAGACTTCACCGATGTACAAGTGCTTAAGGAGTTGAAACAGCTAAGAGGGGTGAAAGCAGTCCAGGGTAATATGGATTCAATAGAGCTAAAGACTGTACTCCCTGTCAAGGAAATAGTTGAAATAGAAAATAAACGAATTGGCATAACTCATGGCTCAGGCAGTCCTCGGGGAATAGAAGAGAGAGTAAGGAAAATGTTTGAGTCAGACCGGCTTGACATTATCGTCTATGGCCATTCTCACCAATCCCAAAACAAGGTCATCGATGATATTCTCTTGTTCAATCCCGGCAAGGCCACAGACTCCTTTGGCATTCTCACGATCGATGGAGAGGCCAAAGGAGAGATAATCAGCTCTCGATGATGATTGTTTACCGTTTTATCACGATGGAACCGTAGCCGACCACTCGGGAGAAATCGCCACTCGTGTCTCCGCTGGTGGCATATTTCAATAAACTTGCCTTCTTGGCTTTCATTTCTTTGGCTGCGACAATAGCTGAAGCAACCGGACCATACCCGCACATGGTACAATTAAGGCTCTCGCAACGCTCATATAGCTCTTCCTCATCAAGAGCAACTATGGCCTCAATTACGGATTCATCCCTTTCCATAGCTACAGAGTGAGGCTCATAATGCGTGAAATCACTGCTGGCGATAATTATTAAGTTATCGCCAGCCTGGGAAATAGCCTTGCCCACCATCCGAGCTGTTTCTATGTCTTGAGCCAGCATAGTTATGGGCACAATTTTTACCTTCTTATAGAGGTGTTGAAGCCAGGGTAATTGCACTTCAACACTGTGCTCGTGTATATGAGCAGTCTCGTCTGCTTTGATTACCTTCCCCAACAGCCTTTGGCCAAGCTCTTTGTTTATTTCTACCTCACCCAACGGTGTGTTCCAGCTAGCTCCTACCCATAGAGAGACAGGATACCCATAACCGGTGTGGTTAGGACCAAGTATCACTGCGGTATCGAATATCCCATCATCAGCAAGCTCCTTATAGGCATGGGCTGCTACTGGCCCCGAGTAATAATAGCCAGCGTGGGGGGCAACGATAGCCACAATCTCCCTCAGCCCTTTGCTATTCACCTGGGGTATAGCTCCCGGTCCAAGCTCATGTTTGTAGCACCATTCAATTTGTTCTTCTAATTCTCTGGCAGTGCCAGCATAAAACATATCAGAAACAGCAGGTTTTCTTATCTTCATGAGACACCCCCGCAAAGCAAGACTACCCTTTAGGCTCTCTTTTCGTCCTTTTCCTGGTCTTTTTCTCTACCTCCTCAGCTTCTCCCTCGGTCTTTCCTTTGCTCTCCTCTGCGAGCTTCTCTATCCCCAGCCTGGCTTGGTCACGGTACCAGCGGTGTATCTCGTCCAGAGCTGGTGGGAAGATGCTGAACACCTCTATATCACTAGGAAATTGCACCGAGTGTTCCTCTCTAATGAACAGAAGCCCAGCCTCATCGTCTTTAAGCGTCTCGCTTATCTTTTTAGCCATAAATTCATTTCTCTTCTTTGTCGCCTCAACATAGAATTCAGAAACTTTACTTGCCACCTTATCACTTATAAAGCCAAGCATCAGGCATCTCCGCCAGTCCATGACCTCTTCAAACAATTCCTCTTCTTCAACTGTCTCAAAGATAGCGCCATTATCACACTGGGTTTTAGCAATTTGATAACAGCTTGGATTCAGCTTCTCCATGGCCTTCATACCATCCTCACCAGATTGAAAGATTGATTCGTGGTAAACCCGGTTTACCCTCCCGATCTTGGACGCTAAATTGGTTAGCTGTTCTGCTACCTGTTGCCAATAACGACTACATTTTTCTTTGTATTCATCAGGGGCTTCATCGCCGGAATATACAAGTGGGACGAGGTAAAGCTTCTTTCCCTGTTTGAAGCGCTCAACTTCAAGCCTCTCTATTTTGCCTAATTGCTCTGGCATGGATATTTAGCTCCCAAAAAAGAAGTCCTCCAAAGCCTCAGTGCACTTTATATCGAGATGGGCTTAAGTGGAAAAGAGCAAAGCAAACTTTTCATGGGTACTACTCATCAGGCTCTCCTTCTTTTCCCCAGTTCTGCATCAGCTTCTTGATTTGCTGGGCAAGTTTGGGATCCTCCTTGAGACGCTGAGTAAATACAGGGCAGCTCTGAAGAATCATCTCCTGACTCATAGAGGCCATACTTTCCATAATCTGGTCTAGTTCGCTTTTGGCTTGTTCAGGTAGATTTGTCCCCTGCATCGCTATCCTGAACTGTGCGATATCCTCAATGCTAACCTGAACCGGAGTCAGGCAGTTTTTATACCAGGGACATTCCTTACATCTGATAAGTGCCGTGACTTCATCTAAAATATCACCCATTTTAGTCCTCCTGGTTAACGTAATGTTAGCACCTTTCCTTGATATAAAGGAAATCAAATTCCTTGAGACTGGTTATTAATCACCGCGTGTCATTGCGAGGCTGACTTTGGCAGCCGAAGCAATCCCCAACATGGCACCGGTGTCCATATGGATTTGGTCCTGTTGTATGACGCTTGAAAATTTGGCATTTAATTTTTGGCAGGTATACCTCCCTTAATTTTAGTTGACATAATGTTCTGACCGCCTGATTCTAATCTGGCTTAGCCAGAGGGTGGTATTTGCGGTGAGTCTCTTCAGCATACTTATCGGAGGCATGGACATAGCGGGTAATGCCATCTAAGGATTCATGACCAAATAGAACCGGAAGGGGAACTTGATTAGCGCCTTCCCCAGCCAGATAAGCAGAGAAGCAATGTCTCAAGGTATGAGGAGTTGCTTTTATTGACAGGCCACATCTTTTTGCGTACTTGGTGACAATTCTTTGGATAGACCTTGGTGTCAATCGCATTTTTTCACCGCTCTTCCGAGCATCTACCTTGCCGCTATGGCGAATAAACAGCGGCTCAAAGTGGTCTCGGCGTGATTGCAGGTAGCGGCCAACCCATTGTTCGGCTGTATCTGATAGAAATACTATGCGTATCTTATCTCCCTTGCCTTTGAGACCAAGTTGTTTCCGCGCTAAGTCTACCTGGCCACGATCTAAACTAACCAATTCAGATACTCTTAATCCCGTGTTGAACAGTGTTTCCAGAATAGCTTTATCCCGCAGCTCTATGGTATTTGCCTCGGGGAATGGCGCTTCAATTAACCTGATTAAATCTTTAAGCTCGGGCAATTGAGGCCGTTTTGGGACAGCTTTTAGCTTTCCGACTGCTTCGGGCAACAAAGGGCAGGGATAGTCGATACCGATTAGATAGCGAAGGTAAGCCCGGAGTCCTATCAACTTGTAGTTTACAGTGCACGGGGCAAGTTGCTTGTCCCTATGATTGCCTGGCTTCGCTGTGTTTCGACCGCGCGAGGCAAGATATGCTTTATAGGATGTGATAGTCTGCTTGTTGATTCTATCAAAGGGAATGTTGCTCTCATTCAGAAAGTGGTCGAAAACTTCCAGGTATCCCTTGTAGTTGCGAACTGTCAATGGAGAATAATGGTTGGCCTGTAGACTCAGCAGAAAATCATCAATATGTGGTAACATCTTCAATTGCTCGCATATCCTTATGGTCTGCGAAGTGTATCACTTTGCTCATTACGGCAGGTAAACTCTACGGCTTGTTTTTCATCGGGCACTAGTAAAATCCTGCAATTAGTCAACATCTGCAAGTTCCACCATAGTTTATAGGCAGAAGTATCACCTATCTCTACGAACAAATCCATATGGCCATCCTTATGTATACCTAAATCAGCACGCCCTTGGCTAAGAAAGGGTTCGGGAATCACCTCAAATCCCTGATTTTCAAAATACTCAGTAATTACATCCATCATTTTTTTATGCCAGACGCCACCGTGGCGTGCGGATTTCTTAATGCCGCGCTTCTGTGTCAGCTCGTCCCATAAGTCATGCCCATCTCTAGCAATGAATTCCTTTGCTTTAATTTTGCCTGTGACAATCAAGAGGGCGATTTTCCTGAAGGTATATCTACAGTCATCACAACCTGGCACTTTGCCTATGACCGTTTGTGGAATGGTTCTTGCCAGCCATTCAATTTCACGATTGATAGCCTCCTCGACAATATGCCACGGCAATCCCGTTTCTGTAAACTTTCTATCCTTCCTTGACATAAAATTTATCCTTGCTTATTTCTACTATGGAAAGCTTTATGAACCTCTTTTAGATGTCTATTAGTGATGTGGGTGTAAACTTGGGTTGTCCTGATGCTTTCATGGCCTAGCATTTCTTGAACAGAGCGAATATCGGCTCCACTTATGAGCAAGTCTGTAGCAAAAGAATGCCTCAGGGTATGAGGGGTTGCCTCGATTGGTAAGCCAGCTCTTTTTGCATACTTGGAAACAATGTTTTGGATGGACCTTGCCGTTAACCGCATTTTTTCACCGTTGTTCCGGGCGTCTACCTTACCACTATAGCGAATAAACAGCGGCTTGAAATCGTCTTGACGTGACCGTAAATAGCGCTCAATCCACTGTGCTGCTGTATCTGATAGAAAAACTACCCGTATTTTATTTCCTTTGCCTTTTACTCCAAATTCCTTACGCTCTAAGTCTACCTGGTCACGATTCAAACTGACTAATTCTGATACTCTTAATCCCGTGCTGAATAGGGTTTCTAGAATAGTCCTATCCCTCAGTCCCGCATTGTCTGCTATCTTCGGGCTGTTTAGCAGTCTCTCTATCTGCCCCGGGTTTAAGAAGGCAATAGAACGGGAGCCTTGCTTGGGGAGTTCTATCTTGTCAGGGGACAGGGTAACTATGTCGCGCTGAACCAGGAGATAACGCAAAAAAGCCCTTAACGCAATGATATGGTAGCTCTGGGTGACGCGCTGCAGTGGTACGCCATCGCGGGCACGCAAGTGCGCCAAATATAACCTGTACCTTCTAACAAGCTCCAGGTTTATCTGGTCGGGTTTTGTGGCAGAGGAATTCTCGGTGAGCCAGTTGTGGAAACGCTTCAGATAACGTCTGTAGTCACGAATGGTTAGAGGAGAGCAGCCTTTCTGGATCTCCAGATATTCTAAGAACTCGGCGATTAATAACTCCAGGGTCATATTTAGTTGCTATGTTTCATAAATTGCTTCTTTTCG
Source organism: Dehalococcoidia bacterium (assembly GCA_049678605.1). Classification (GTDB taxonomy): domain Bacteria; phylum Chloroflexota; class Dehalococcoidia; order GIF9; family AB-539-J10; genus RBG-13-51-36. The sequence continues at coordinate 8,141 of JBAUEM010000007.1, read as the reverse complement.
CAGAAGGTACACTCTGCGAAACTATTTTATGTTACCACCTCTTCCATTTTCATGTCAAGTGCCGTGTTGTCTTCAAGGCAAAATAATACTTCCAAAGCCATAGCTTCATTATAGCAAGCTAGTAAGCTGGCAAACTGATCGGCCCAGTCACCCCGAATCCTTAAGGAGTCACCACTCCATCCAATCGTTCGCCCTCCCTGCTGCCCCTCCCCCATTCTCGGCTCATTAAATAGCTCCGCTCCCGGGCGGCCCCGCGCAAAAACATCAACCAGGTAAACCAAGCCTCTCAAAGTGAAAGGGAATACTAAGATGTATCTCCGCCTTTTTCATGCCCTTAAAATCGCCTCTTAGAGCGAGTTTTAAAATTTTCTAGCGTTATATCAGGTTCTTACTCCAAAAACCGAGCCCTAAAAGTTAGACTCCCTCCTGTGTGACCAGTCATGCACTGAACTACTTAATAACCATTTGTCCTTACCTGCAGCACTCCTTATCCTTGAAGCTGGCAAGCTTAATGGATTACAATCATGACGTGGCAAGCGAGCTAACTAAACAAAACATTACCAAATTATTAACTGAACTCCCTGACGGAGTCGAGGTGGTGGCAGCGGCAAAAACAAGAACACCTGAGGAAGTCCTGGAAGCTGTTCAGGCGGGAATAAAAATCATTGGAGAAAATTATGTCAAGGAAGCAAAGGAAGCATATGAACTGGTGGGAAAGAGAGCGAAATGGCATTTTATTGGAACCTTTCAAAAGCATAATGTTAGGAGAAAGGTGCTGGAAATATTCGACATGATAGAAAGTGTCGATTCTTTAGAAATAGCCAGGGAAATTGATAGAAGGTGTGCTCAAATTGGCAAAATAATGCCAATATTGATTGAGGTAAACAGTGGCAGAGAACCCCAGAAATCAGGAGTGCTCCCGGAGGATGTGGCACAATTAGTAAGAGAAATATCCGGTCTTAGAAATATCAAAGTGCTGGGCCTTATGACCATGGGACCTCGTTTTGGAAACCCTGAGGACTCCAGGCCTTATTTTGTGGAGACAAGAAGGATATTTGACAGAATTAAAGGGCTGAAGTTACCCAATGTAGAGATGAGATATCTTTCTATGGGCATGACTAATTCTTATAAAGTTGCCCTGGAGGAAGGCGCCAATGTGATCAGAATAGGCACTAAGATATTTGGCGAGAGGGTTGGTTCCTCATAATTCAATTGCTAGCCCTGCGCCGCACTCTAAAGCTTTATCTTTAAATAAATCTCTTATCTCCTGCTTGTACGTGGTGCAATGACAGGGGCAAATCAACGATAAGCCACGGAAAGCCTCAAAATTATGAAATCCATGGAATCCACCGGCGATTCCATATAGCTCCCCAAACTTTGCAGCAGCGGCGAGAATGCTTTCTATCGAAGGGTGAGCACAACCTGTAAGTACAAATATCCCCCTATCCGTTTTGAGGGCCAGGGATTGCTCTACTCCTTCGAGTTCACCAGTCGAGAAAATGTTTTCACGAATTTGAACGGGACCTTTGACCATGGTTACCTTTCTCCCCGGAAACGCTCTGCTAAAGGAACTTGGGAGGTAAAGTTCAGCAATTCCATTTATTCTAAAGATTTCAGAAAGTCCTCCAGTATGGTCGCCATGGGCATGTGAGATTACGATTATACCTATATCCTGCGGGTCAATATTAAGCTCTTTCATATTATGTAGCAATGCAGGGCCATCGGCACCTGTATCAAACAAGATTGGTGATACTTCTGCATCTTCAATAAGGGCAGAAAATCCATGACCTCGTCTTAGACCCACTTTTCTTACTTCATTGTCGTAAACAATTGTAATTTTCATTTTCTAATAAGAGACTGATTTCAATGGCTCTCTTTAACTCACTCCCCTAAAGATGACGAGCTATCTTATTTAGAAGGTCGTCCATTCCCCATCCTTTGGCAGCGGAGATGAGAGCAATGCCCTCATTCGGCAACAAGATTTCCTCCTCGAAGTAAGGAATAGTAGTCAATGCTTTCAGCTCTGCCTCGCTGCTTAGAGCCAGGTCTAGCTTATTGAATACTGTAAATTTTGGTTTATTTTCCAGATTTAGCTCGCTGAGTATCTTTTCTACTGTGAGACACTGATTAGCAGCATTCTTGTGTGTTATGTCAACTATATGTAGAAGTAAATCAGCCTCATCCAGTTCCTCTAAAGTGGCCCGAAAGGCGGCAATTATTGAAGGCGGAAGTTTGTTAATAAAGCCAACGGTATCGGTGATTAGAAATTGTTGTCCAGTGGGCAGAGCCAGCCGCCGAGTCACGGGATCTAAAGTAGAGAAGAGCCTATCTTCCACATCTACAGTGGCTTTGCTTAAGGTGTTAAACAAAGTGCTCTTACCAGCATTAGTATAGCCCACAAGAGCTACGATGGGTGTGCCGGTCTCCTTACGGCGCCTCCTGTAAAGTGCTCGATGTTTCCTGACACTTTCTATTTTATGCTGAAGGAGATTGATGCGCTTATAGATAAGGCGGCGGTCGGTTTCCAATTGTGCCTCTCCGGGACCTCTTGTGCCGATGCCACCGCCAAGTCGCTCTAAATGGCGCCACTGTCCGATGAGCCGGGGCAGAAGATATTGGTGCTGGGCCAGTTCAACCTGGAGTTTTCCTTCATGGGTTCGAGCCTTTCGGGCGAATATGTGTAAAATCAGAGCGCTGCGGTCAATAACTTTGACTTCCAATGCTTCTTCGAGATTTCTTTGCTGCCTCGGCGACAGCTCATCATCAAAGATTACTGTGTCGTACGGAGTTTGCTCTTTGAGGTCGACTAGCTCCCCAATTTTACCCTTACCTATATAATGGGTAGGCGAAGGCGCGTCAAGCTTCTGAGTTAACATGCCTACTACATTGGCGCCTGCTGTTTTAGTCAGGTAAGATAGCTCTTCTAAGGAATCTGTAACTGACCAATCATGGTTGGAGACCTTGCTTCCTACCCCTACTAGGAGTGCTTGTTCTACCTTGGCTTTAGTAGTAAAAAATTTCTGCTTTATCTCCTCCTCCTACACACAATCGAGGTTGCTTCGTCGCTCCGATTCATCGGGGCTCCTCACAATGACAATTTCGAGCGTGCCAAGTCAATAGACGACCCATACCCTGTTCCAGACGGTCATCGGAAATGGTCAGGGAAAGTCTGATGTAATCCTCTCCCTCCTTCCCATAGCCAGTTCCCGGAGTTACCGCTATCCCGGTTTCGTCCAGCAATTTCTTGGTAAAATCCATAGATGTATACCCCTGGGGAATCTTAGCCCAGACATAAAAGGTTGCCTTGGGTATTCTGGCCTTTAGCCCTATCTCATTAAGGACTTTTAGCAACTTATCTCGGCGCTGTTGAAGAATAGCGTTGCGCTCAGCGATGTGATCCTGGGAGCCGCGCAGAGCTTCCACAGCAGCATATTGAATTGCCTGGGGAATTCCTGAATCCAGGTTGGATTTAACTCTAAATAAGGCATCCACCATGTCAGCATTACCTACCACCATGCCTATTCGCCACCCTGTCATGTGGTAAGTTTTGGACAGAGAATGAAATTCCACACCTATTTTCTTTGCCCCAGGTATCTGCATGAAGCTCGGTGGCTTGTAGCCATCGAAGGCAACTTCGGTATAAGGAGCGTCATGGCAGATTGCTAAGTCGTGCTGCTGTGCGAAATGAACTGCTTTCTCAAAGAAATCAAGGCCAGCTATAGCGCCGGTGGGATTGTTGGGGTAGTTAAGCCACATAAGCTTTGCCTTATCGGCTGCCTCGGCTGGAATAGCTGTAAAATCAGGCAGAAAATTGTTTTCTTCCTTTAAAGGCATAAAGTAAGGCTCGCCACCGGCTAATATGGTGCCCAGAGAAAATGGCGGATAGCTCGGGTCAGGCACCAAAGCCAGGTCACCAGGCTCGATAAAGCATAAAGATATATGCCCGATCCCCTCCTTGGAGCCAATAAGCGGCAAGACCTCTTTATCCGGATCCAGGGTAACCCCGAAGCGTCTCTCATACCACTCAGCAATGGCTTGACGAAGTTCGGGCAAGCCGGCGGTTTCAGGATAACGATGGTTTGCAGGGTCACGTGCCGCCTGGCACATATATTCGATGATATGAGATGGCGTGGGTAAATCAGGGTCGCCAATAGCAAAGCTGATTATGTCCTCTCCCCTAGCCCGAAGCTCAGCGATTTTCTGATTTATTTCCACGAAAAGATATGGAGGCAATCTATTAAGCCTTTTGGCTAATTCCATCAACTCTTTCCTTCAAGCCATTCGCCAGTGAAAACTTCCTCCACTGGACCGGTAAGTAACACCTCCCCTACCCTATCCCAGGATACGGTCAAAGTTCCACCTTTTAGTATTATGTCAACTTGCGGCTCTACATAGTCCAATAATTGAGCGGCCACAGCTATGGCGCAAGCACCACTACCACAGGCTAGAGTTTCTCCAACACTCCGCTCCCACACCCTGGCTTCTATCTTCCCCCTGCTCAAGACCCTAGCTACCTCAAAATTAGTCCTTTGTGGGAACATAGGGTGCCTCTCTACTTTCTGTCCTATCTCAGCTAAATGAAAATCAGCGATTGGCCGGGATAAAAAGCTCACGGCGTGGGGATTTCCCATTGATAGAAGAGCCAAAGTTAACTCTTTTCTGTCTATCACTAAAGGATAATCCAATATTGGTATTATGTCAACTTTAACTTTAACGGGAATTTGCTCCGGTTGGAATTGGGGCAGGCCCATATTTACCTCGACCCGGTTGACCTTATTCCCCGACATATAAACTTTAACCTTTCTTACGCCTGACAAAGTCTCTATGCTCAGAGAGCGATTGCCTTGCTCCGCTCGCGATGACATTTTGCCAATCAAGCCCTTCTCAATAGCATACCTGGCAAAACATCTCAGCCCATTGCCAGAAACCTCGGCCTCAGAACCGTCGGAGTTAAAAATACGCATCTTTAAATCAGCGCTGGTCGAATCCTGCACCAGTATCAAGCCGTCAGCTCCTATGCCAAAGTGACGGTCACACATAGCTCTGGCCAATTCTCCCCAAGCACCTTCTACTGGTCCTGTGAGGGTATCTACCAAGATGAAGTCATTACCCGTGGCTTGTAACTTGGAGAATTTCATGATATGAAGCCTTCTATGAGACCCTTCACTTTGTTCAGGGCGGCAATGCTGGCTTTGGCTTCTGCCTCGCTGGCATCAAACCAGTGAATTCTGTTATCGCTGAGGCGAAACCAGGCATACTGGTGGCGAGCCAGTCGATGGGTTTCATATTTTATTTTATCAATAGCCTGAGGCAAAGTCATCTCGCCTCGAAGAAACTGTCCTATTTGCTTGTAACCTATTCCCGACATAGAAGGCAAGGAAGGGCTATAACCTTTTTTCAATAGCTGTTCCACTTCTTCAACCAATCCCATTTGTATCATTTTATCAACCCGCCAATCAATCTTTCTATATAGCTCGCTTCTTTCTCGGGTTAAACCGATGAGCAGGATGGGGAAACCTGGCGCCTCTTTACGCTGTAATTGAGAAGGATGCTGCCCTGTTTTATGATAGATTTCCAGGGCCCTTATAATGCGGCGGGTATTACTGGGATTGATTTTTGCTGCCGCCGTAGGGTCAATATCCTGCAATTCCTGATAAAGGCTGTGGCTACCTTCTTGCTCTGCTCTAGCTTCTAACTGGCGTCTTCGCTGTTGGTCAGGTGGCACCTGAGGTATTTTCCATCCCTCTACTAACGACCACACATAAAGGCCGCTGCCACCGACCAGTAAGGGCAATTTGCCTTTCTGCTGAATGGCTTTCAGCGCCTCAATGGCTAGTTGATGATACATAGCCAGGCTAAAATCTTCGTCAGGCTCGATTACATCGATGACATGGTGAGGGACCGATGTCCTCTCTGCCGGGCTTGGCTTATTAGTGCCGATATCCATATACCGATAGACCTGGCGGCTATCGGCGCCTATTATCTCTACGGGAAAGCACTGAGCAAGGTGCAGGGCAAGCTCGTTTTTCCCTACAGCAGTGGGACCAACAATGGCAATCATTCCCAAGTAGTCAGTAGTCAGAATTCAGTAGTCATGACTTGGCTACTCTCCTAGCATATGCCTCTAGAAGCCGACTGATCTCCTCCAGATTCTTTTCCAGCGTTCTTGTATCTCCATAACCAAGATCCCTGGCTAGGATCAAGTAATAGCGACATTCCTCAATAGAGCCTTGAGCAATATTGTAAAAACGAGCCTTGTCGGGATTTCCTTTTCTCTTGAATCCCTCAGCAATATTGGCTGGTATTGAAATCGCCGCCCGCCGCAACTGAGCTACTAGCCCAAACTGCTCCCCGCTAGGAAAGGAATTTGTGAAATGATAAATCTCTAAAAACCTCTTAGATGACATACTGGCTACTGACTACTTTACTCTTCCCTTGATTTCAGCGGTTTGCTCAACAATACTCACGAATTCTTCAGCTTTGAGGCTGGCTCCGCCAACCAGGGCACCATCGATTTCCGGATGGGAAATAAACTCAGCGATGTTAGCACTGGTAACACTGCCGCCATAAAGGATGCGTAAATCCTGAGCTATACTCTTATTCCATAGCTTAGCCAGAACGTCACGAATAAACTGGATAGTAGCTGCTGCCTGTTTGCCGCTTGCCGCCTTACCTGTGCCAATAGCCCAAACTGGCTCGTAGGCAATCACTAAATTGGAGACAGGCTCTATACCATTCAAAGCTGCTGTCACCTGCCTATTAACCACCTCCTCTGTCTTGTCAGCTTCATTCTCGGCAAGCCTCTCCCCAACACATAAGATAGGCTTAAGCTTGTTTGCCAAAGCCGCCTTTACCTTCTTGTTAACTATTTCATCGGTTTCCCCAAAATACCATCTCCGTTCAGAATGTCCCAGTATGACAAATTCACACAACTCGCGGAGCATCGGCGGGGATATCTCACCGGTGTAAGCACCTTCAGTCTCAAAATACATATTCTGTGCACCGAGCTTAATAGACGACCCCCGGAGCATCATATTTACGGCAACTAAAGATACGAATGGCGGACAAAGTACCTTTTCCACTCCTTCTATCCTGTCCAGTTTCTCAAGCATCTCGAAAACAAGCTGTTCAGCTTCAGTAGCCGTGGTATTCATTTTCCAGTTGCCGGCAACAAAAGGGCTCCGCATTTCACAACCTCCTGTTATTTCTTATCTAACAAAACCTTCACACCAGGTAAGGTAACGCCCTCCAAAAACCTCAGGCTGGCACCACCTCCTGTGGAAACATGGGTCATCTTATCAGTTAATCCCATTTCTTGAACTATTTCAGCAGAAGAGCCACCGCCAATAATAGTAGTGGCATTGAGGGTAGATAGAAAACTGGCTATAGACCTGGTTCCTTGAGCAAATTGAGGTATTTCATAAATCCCCATAGGACCATTCCATATGATAGTACGACATTTTCTTAGCTCACTATAAAAAAGCTCAATAGATTGAGGGCCAATATCTACGATATGGCTACCCGATGGTATATTAGTTGTTGGCACTACTCTAGTTGGGGCTCCGGCTTTGATTTCTTCCGCCACAACTGCATCAATGGGTAGCAAAAACGGCACCTTCCACTCCTCGGCTTCCTGTAACAATTTCTTGGCCAGGCTCAACTTATCGTCCTCTATTAAAGAATGCCCCACCTCATATCCTTGTGTCTTTAAGAAAGTAGCGGCCATGCCACCACCAACCAGCAGCATGTCAACCTTTCTTAGCATATTTTGCAACAGCTCTATCTTATCGCCCACCTTAGCACCACCTATAAGGCAGGCCAAGGGTCGCTCTGGATTGTGCAAGAGCTTCCCCATAACCTCTAGTTCCTTTTTCATTAAAAAGCCAGCCACCGCGGGCAAGTATTTAGCTATACCTACAGTAGAAGCGTGAGCCCGGTGAGCAGTGCCGAAGGCATCATTAACATAAATATCAGCTAGCCTAGCCAGCTTCCGGGCGAAGCCGGCATTATCTGCTTCCTCTTCGGGATGGAAGCGCAGATTTTCCAAAACTAAAATATCGCCCTCCTTGAGTGTCCCTACTTTGCTTTCTACTTTCCGGCCTATACAATCGGATGCCGTGCTGACAGGCAAGCCCATGAGC
>JBAUEM010000006.1:0-9687 GCA_049678605.1 Dehalococcoidia bacterium | reverse complement strand
CAGATAAACCGGCTACCTTTCTGTTCTCCCGTGCCTGGATGCAGTGGGTTGGGGGACTGGGTATCGTGATTCTGTCCGTAGCAACCATGATTCGGCCGGGTCTGGCAGCCAAGCGTATTGGCGATTTGGAAGACTATGAAGACGATCTGGTCGGTAGTACCAGGACACATGCTCGTCGTATGCTGATCACTTACTCAATATTGACCGGTTTCGCCATTATTGTATTGGGGTTCCTGGGTGCTGGATGGTTCAACAGTGTACTGTATTCTTTTTCTGCAATATCGACGGGAGGATTCTCACCTCATGATGCCAGTCTGGCCGGACTTAATAGTGTGCCGCTGCAAGCTATGGTGATATTGCTGTCAGTGGCAGGTGCTATTCCTCTGGTTTTATACTTTCGCTCATTCAAAGAGAGCGGAAGAGTGTTAATACGAGACCGCCAGCTGCATGGACTTCTTATAGCTGGTTTGGTGACATCGTTACTCATGGCATTGTTTCTCTTTACTCAAGATGGTTTTGGCTGGGTCCAAGCGTTGCGCCACGGAGTACTGAATGGTTTTTCTGCTCAATCAACGACGGGCTTCTCTACATTGGATATCTCTCACATCGGCAGCGGCGCAAAACTTACGCTTATTTTTTCCATGCTTCTGGGTGGTGGCGCCGGATCTACTGCCGGGGGCATCAAGATTCTACGTTTATTGATTCTGGTACAGCTACTCTATATTTTTCTACAGCGCCCCAGTATGCCCAAGCAAGCTGTTGTCGAGGCTAGTCTTGGCAGACGCCGGCTGGAAACAGACGAGATACAGAGCGCGCTAAGCATTGTTTTTCTTTTTCTGACTTTCATCGCGATTTCATGGCTGGTATTTGTAGGTATGGGGCACAATGCACTTGACTCATTATTCGAGGTTGCCTCGGCCATTGGTACGGTCGGGTTATCGACTGGAGTGGCCGCTCCCGATCTGCATCCGATTCTTAAGGGAGTTCTATGTGCAGATATGCTTCTTGGGAGATTGGAAATTATTGCCTGGTTAGTGTTATTCTATCCTCGTACTTGGATTGGAAGAAGACTGGAGGAATAATATGAGGATTGTATTTTCAGGAGCCAGCCCGTTAACAATCATAACAGCCAAAACATTGATAAAGCAGGGACACGAAGTAATTATCATAGAGGTCGACAAGGAAAAGATTGATCAGATTTCAGATGAACTGGACTGTAGCTTCCTGAATGGGGATTCGACCAAGCCGGCAGTACTTAGTCAAGTTGATCCCAGAAACAGCGATATTCTATTTTGCCTGAGCAATAGTGACCAGATTAACATCATCACGTCCTTGCTGGGACGCTCGATGGGCTTTAAGCGCGTCATAACCAGCATCGAAAATACGGATTTGGTGCAGTTGTGCCGCGAACTTGGGCTTGAAGATACCATTATCCCGGTATGGGCGATGAGCCGGCACCTGGACAATATGGTACGCGGACTTGATAATATCAATTTATCTACGTTGTTAAAGGCAGACGCTAGATTTTTCACTTTTACGGCTGGTGAGGAGGACGCAATTTGTGTTAGTGAACTGGAGCTTCCCAAAGATGCGCGGGTCGTTTTTTACTATCGTGACAATAAATTTTACTTTGCTGATAACGACACAAAACTCCGTAAAGGCGACGAGATTGTCATCTTAACCCATAGCAAAAACCTTACCGATTTTAATGAACGCTGGTATCCGAAGGAGGTCAACAATAAGGATGTCAAGAAATGACTCCGCAGCTCCACCACTCACAAATCCGCAAATACTTGGGGGGCTATTTCCTTTACTATCTTCCGTATTTCCTCAGCGACAGCCCTCATTTCAGGAAGCGCTCGCTTGGATGTGCGCAGCTTGATGATATGGCGAATTTCGCGGAAATTCCAGGTGCAGATTATCTGGGTCTCACAGGCGTTGGGAAGGACATAGCGAGCAATCTCGGCTTTTATCCCCTTAGCCAATAAGTCACCATAGGCTTGCCAGCAAGTCGTCATTACCTCCTCGAATTGCTTATGGGCAGATTTGTTGTCTTTAATTGGAGGTGGCTCGACATATCTCGGCTCGGTTTCTTTCACGTATCGCTGGCTTCTCTGGCTGTAACTTGCCACTCTGTGCCTGACAAGCTCATGGGTCAGGACACGGCTGGCACGAATGTAGAAGGTAGCGGAGGCATGTTCAATCATTGACTCATGCCCGACCTCTAGCCACTTCTGAATTCGGTCGGGTACCGTGCCTGCTTTATCTTGTGTGTCCCAACACAGCCTACCTGCTGTCTCTATCAACTTTTCGGCATCAGGAGTGACGGCAAGTAACTTCACTTCTACGTCATACTTATCGGTCATCGCCTGTTTACTAAAGCGTAAGTTTATTGTGGCGTCCCTGGAGGGATTCGAACCCACGACCCGCTGCTTAGAAGTTATACAACGGACTTGTTTTCTACTAACTTTGAAGCTAAACTGCTGTTTTCTGCCTATCCCTGTTTTAGCTTCAAAACCCTCATTTTTGTCCCTTGTTTATAATAGCATTAGTGCCAAATTAGTGCCAACATTTTGTTCAAATATCGAGTTAAGTCCTGTCAATGTCAGCCTTCATTATTATTTCTTTAGCCTGCTCGGGCCAAATCCAGTTGGGGCGTTCCTTTCCAATCATGTCAAGATCAGCGATATGCTCCTTCTTTTCGCTGCCATTGTCTATACTCACTGCTTTTCTATATTCGTTTATTCCTTCCTCAATTTCTCCTCTGGCCAAATGGCAAGCCCCCAAGTTGTAATGAGCGCGGGCAACGGCTGGTTCAATTTCTATACAGCTACGAAGACAGTTCATAGCCGAATCTATATCTCCTTTAAACAACAGAAGATATCCTAGATTATTATGCGCAGTTGGACTCTCTGGCTCCAATTGCACAGCATGCATATATGTTTCAATGGCTTTGTCTATTTGTCCCAGCATATACTGACAATAACCAACTAGCACCAACTGCCCAAATCTCAGAACTCCCCCACGCTCGGTGAATTCTTCAAATTCTTTTGTTGCTTCATCAAATTTTCCCAGCTTTATGAGAGCCTCGACTAACTCTGTAACGCCAGAGACCTTGCTAGGTTTAAGCCTGACACTAGTTCTAGCTGCTTCAGCTGCTTCGCCATATCTTTCGAGAGCATTCAATGAGTATGCTAATACTGTGTACGGGTCAGCGTATCCTTTTCTTAATTCTATGGCTTTCTCACAATAGGATATAGCCTCTTCAAACCGACCCAGGTTATTTAGCGCCGCACCAACATTCCCAAGATATTCTGGGTCTCGTGCATCTCGTTCGATAGCCTTCAAGTATGCTTCTAGGGCTTCTTCATATCTCTCTTTCCTGAACTGTACGTTCCCTAGTGCATTCAATACGTAGCCATCTTTCGAATTAATGGTAAGCGCTTTCTGGCAAACATCCATTGCCTCATCATGTCGTTCAAGCTCCGCAAGACACACTGCAACATCTGCCAAATAGCGAGCATTCTTTGGTTTCAATTCTATTGCTTTCAGATAGGCTACGTATGCCTCCTTGTATTGCCCTAACTCCGATAAAGCATCTCCCATCAAGTTATGCAAGTATGCATCCTTCGGCTCAATCTCAATTGCTTTTTGAATGCATGGTATGGCTTCTTCTCCCATTCCTAACCGAAGTAGTGCCATCGCTAGTGCATGATAAGATGGTGCATGCTCGGGAGAGAGCTCAACCGACCTCCTTGCACACTCTAGAGATTCTTCATTCCGCTCCAAAGAACCTAGTGCGCCAGACAACATATGGTATAGGCATCCATTACTCGGATCGAGTCCAATCGCTTTCTCGAGAGCTTGCCTTCCCTCGTCTGGCTTGTCTACGGAGACTAAAGCTTCGGCTAATGCAATGTATGCCAATTTATTCTCCCGCTTCATTTCAATAGCGTCTTGGCACACCCGAATTGCTTGTCGGTATTTTCCTCTATATACCAGTGTATTTCCAAGCAATGAATGCGCATAAGGATTCTGAGGGTTCAGTTTAATTGACACTCTAACTTCTTGTTCGGCCTTTTTGTATTTTCTGAGGCGATTCAACAGAATAGCATAGCGATAGTGAATTCCTGCGTCTTTGGGGTTCAATTCCAGAGCTTGTTGGAAAGCTTTCTCAGCTTTTCCGTACTTGCCTGATTCAAATAAAGTAATAGCGATAGCACCCTGAATTAGTGCTCTTTTGCCACCAATTTCTATTGCTTCGCGGAACGCAGCCAGTGCCTGTTCATATCGTTCCAGGTCTCGCAATAACATTCCCAGTCTGAATAGCTTCTCAGATCGTGTGTTAGTCTCGGAACTCAATGGTCCTGTTCTCTGATCTTCTCTCAATTCCTCAATCCTTACAATTTACTGTTTGTGCAGATATTCCGTACGCCATAATACATTATCGTTATCACCTACGCCTACAAAATAATAATCACAATCTTCGTCCTACTATTTGTTTTATTGAGGCCTTCATTATTAATCTTTCACTACTTTCCTCAACTTGTCTCACAGCAAGCTCTGCCGCTATGCGATTCAATTTATCGTCCACATCGCTTTTCCACCCCTTTGCTGCTTCACAAGTGGTATGTGCAAGTCTCACAATTCTAGTAGAGAAGTCCTCATAGCTTAGAGGCAGTCCAACAGCTTCACAGATATCTAGAATCTCTTTTAGTGCCCGACAAGCTTCATCATAATACCAACTTCGGACTGAATTCTCTGCATAAACGAGTAACGGTTTAACAGATACCTTTTGTATACATAGCCATATCATCTCTATTTGACTATTCATGTAGACATGGTGTTCATTCGGTAGAGAAACAACAGATTCTTTTACTAATGAAATAGCAGCCTGCCAATTACCATCAAGGGCTTTTTTCATGGCTTTCTGAACTACCATTTGCTTTTCACTCGCTTGTCGCTCATTTGGCTGTTCAATTGCGTCCATTATTACGAGCCGCGCTAAAGTAGAAGGGCCAATCCTGCGTTCATTAGCCAATCGGTTTAGTTTCACTCGACTTTCGCTGTCAAGGCGAATTGTTATCGGCCGGTCCTTGGGAACCTTTACACGCAGTTCTTCAAATCCGGGTTCAGAGAAGACTTCAAGAGGGCTATGTTTATCCCAATACTCCGCTTCCTGCTCCTCTGTTTCAAATTTGGATGGCATCTTTTTTTTGTAACTCATATTCGACCTCCTAATTTTTCTGTCTCAACCAATTACGTATATCTCAATTAAACAATCAACACTGATTTATTTGCTTCTTATAATGCTGCTTCTCACTCGATTTCATATCTCGCGCAGTAAGGACACTGTACCTTCCATTTTTGTCTTTCTTTTTCAAAACAATGAAAAGGTAGCGCCCATTGACAGCTCGACCGAGTACGCAATACGAATTCTCCCTGCATTTCCTCCAAAACGGTTTGTCATCGAAAACCGCCTCTTCGACTTCTTCAGGGCTAATACGACGATGCTTCGACCAAAGCTTGTCTACCACGACCTGAGACCAAAGCAATGGATATGTTATCCACATCAATCTCCCCTAAAATGTCATACATTGTATTACAAACTCATTTTTTTGTCAAGCGACGAATTACCCTAGTTTACGCACTAAATGTACCGACTACATCTCTGAAGTATCAAAGTTGAAACTCGGACTCCAACTAAATTCAACTTATGTGAGCGAACCGTGCTTTTTGCATTAATCCAGCCTTAATAATCTTCTCAGGTATCTTCCTTTCCCACACATTCTCAAGAATTCGCGTAGCATTAACATCACCTATATCAGCAGCTAGTCTTGCCCAGGCGCTTGCCATGCACCCTTCTGCTTGTTTCACAATAGGTCGCCAGTCAGGGTTTAGCTGTTTGAAAAGAGTTGGCAGAGATATTGCAGAAGTGAATTAGCGCCAAATTAGTGCCAACATTTTAATAACTAGTGATTATACCTTATGATTAGTTTAATATTGGCAATATTATATTCTGACCTATTGCAGAAACACTTCCTTCGTGGTATACTAGTGTCATCTAGTTGCGGGAGCGATAAGACTTTGCAGGACATCTTACTTCTGATTGGAGGATTAATCAGTGCTGCCGGCGGTATCTTGATGATTTTCTTCTCATGGTTCGCGCCCCTGCTCGTTGGTATCGTGATGGGCTTTCTCGCGATTGTGTGGGGAAGCATAGCGGCTATTTCCTATTGGCTCTAGGCGTCATCTCCTATTTCACTTTTGCATGGCGAGACACGCAGAATGTGAAAGCATATGGAGTCACAGAAAACTAAATCGATGAGTTAGGAACACTTAATACTCAGACCACTATATTCTTTTCCCTTGCTACTGGACTTTGTTCATTTGGTGGCGGACTATATGTGAATTGGATAATGGCCGGAATGCCAAGTTCCCATGGGTAAATATTGGCTAAAATTGCTAGCCCTATTTGCTGTGTTATCGGCCTTATTTTTTATATCCTTTGAATCATTTTTATTAAGCGGAGGAATAGTACAATTCGAAGGATAAAGAGGGATTCGCTCCCTATTGAATAAATGTACTAACCACGGTTACGTTCTCAATAAACCAGCCTTTATTACCTCTTTAAAATATCCCTTCCAAACCCTACATTTTTACTTTTATTAGCTTTGGCATTCAGGACGTACCTCTTCATTCAAGGATTGGATTAGTGCCAAATTAGTGCCATTTAATAAATAAGCCCTATGCCATAACTCGGTATAGGGCTTATTTTAGCTTCAAAATATGGCGTCCCTGGAGGGATTCGAACCCACGACCCGCTGCTTAGAAGGCAGCCGCTCTATCCAGCTGAGCTACAGGGACATGTAAGGCACACTTAAATTCTACGACAAAACGTATGGCAAAACAAGCCATTGTGTTCTATATTACTGCCTTAGACGTCGAGCATGCATCGATCCTAGCATCACAAGGTTTTTCAAAACCAGCTGTGATTTTAGCGGGTAGTGTAATCGTAGAATTTGGTATAATATTCAAAAAGGGAAATATTCAATAAATGTTGCAGGAGGGTAAGCGATGCTAGATAAAATTGTCGAAAATGTAATACGAGCGAAGGCAGATTCTATGAGGGCTAGTGCCGAATACAAGAAGGACGCAAAAGAATTTGCGAAAGAGATTAAAGACCCGGAAAAAGTTTTCTTAGCCGGAGCGATAGATGGAATGAGTTTCGATGTAGCAGCATTGACAAATCCTCGGCGTCTTCCGAGCTTCGAAGAAAGAAAGAAGCTAATTAAGGAAATTCTGGGAATATAGATATTCCCCTAAAATCAGTTAAACTGCTGGGAGCTAGTCTTTGTGAGCCTGTGCTATATGCCTCTGCCAGCATTTCTCGTGTACATAAACGGAGCACATTTGGCACAGTAATAAATATGGGCCCTGGCTTCTTTGCCACAGACAGGACATTTCATGATTCGTTGCCTCCACTATCTTTTCCTTTTTGCCCTAACCCTTCAGGATTGGCCCTTTTTCCTCTTTCCTCCCTGGAGTCGGTTACATAAAAGCCTGGCCCTTTAAACAGGATGGGGACTGGAGAAAAAATGCGACGGGCAATTCCGTGGCAGGTAGGACAATCAGCTATCGGTTTATCATGAAAACTCTGCTTAAGCTCAAATTGCAGTTTACAGTCCAGGCATCGGTATTGATAAATAGGCATTTATATCCCTCCTTTATTCCAAAAGAGGTGTTATTTCTTCTTCTGAGCTTTGCTCCTCCGGGCCTGGTTCTTCTGAGGTTTGCGCCCCTGAGGTCTGTTCCTCTGCCTTGCTCTCTCTTGCTCTAAATTCGCCATCCAAATTGACGGCGCCTATCTCAAAGGATGGCTGATGAACTTGTAATACATGCTCATCCCAACAGTAGGCGTGCACAAAGGCATCGCAGGAACAATGGAAAACAACCCTGTCAAAAAGCAATGGATTCCCACATACAGAACAATTCATATAATTGCCTCCTGTAATTAGCACTCTTGCTACCAAAGTGCTAATTATAGCGTGCTGATAGGGTTTTATCAAGCTTTCTGTTGGCAGTTATCTTGTACTTTATGGCTACCTGTTGACAATCTGCTTTCTGAGCCGTTAATATGGACTGACTTTTATGGGCATAAAATATAGCTTGCCTGAGTCATTCACATCTTATCGCGACACAGTGCGAGTTGAGTTAAAGAAGGTTATCGATAGCTGTCCTTCAACTCTTTGTAATATGCTACGCTATCATATGGGCTGGCAGGATGAGCATGGACATTCCTGTAGCAGAGAATCGGGCAAATTTATTCGCTCTACCCTTTGCCTTGTTAGTTGTCAAGCGGTGGGGGGTGACACGTCGCAGGTAATGCCCGCAGCAGCAGCCGTCGAGCTAATCCACAATTTTTCTTTAATCCATGACGATATAGAAGATGCTAGCTATGAGCGTCATCACCGGCCAACCGTATGGAAATTATGGGGTCAGTCTCAAGCGATAAACGCCGGCGATGCCATGTTCACTCTAGCTTATTTAGCGTTACTTAACCTAAAAGAGAAGGGAATAGCTGATGAAAAGATCGCTAGTTCCACTAAAATGTTGAGCCTGGCTTGTTTGGATCTTTGTGAGGGACAATACTTAGACGTCGAATATGAGAACCGTCTCGACACCACCATAGAGGATTACCTTGACATGGCAGCCCAAAAAACAGCAGCCCTGTTTGCCGTATCGACTTCTTTAGGAGCATACCTGGGCAGCGAAGATAGTAAGTTGGTGGATTTTTTTCACCTGTTCGGCAAAGAATTAGGCATAGCCTATCAGATTTATGATGACATATTGGGAATTTGGGGAATGGAGGAAAGCATTGGTAAATCTGTTAGCGATATCTCTCAGAGGAAGAAAACTTTGCCCGTAGTTTACGGATTGCAAAATAGTAAGGGTGAGGCAAGAAAGAGACTCGAGAGGCTTTATTCTCAAAAATCTATCGAGGGCGAAGATATCACGGAGGTTACGAAGATTCTGGACCACTTAGGCGCCAGGGATTATGCTGAGAATTTGTCTGAGCAATACTATTACAAAGCTTTGGCACAGCTCGAGGCTACTCGGCTCGACACATCCAGGCAAGCTCCGCTTAAAGAGACAGCTTGTTTCCTATTGAAGCGCGACCTCCAGGAGGGAAAATGCCGAAAAAGACTGTTGAAGATATAGAGGTTAAAGGCAAGAAGGTTCTACTCAGGGCTGATTTTAATGTTCCACTAAATATAAACACTGGCGCCATTAGCGACGATAGTCGCATCCGAGCTTCACTACCTACTATCAAATATCTCGTTGACCATAAATCCAAGGTAATCCTTTGCTCTCATTTAGGACGCCCTGGAGGCAAAGTAGTTGAAAATTTGCGGATGGCGCCAATAGCACAGAGGTTGTCACAACTTATGGGCTTGCCTGTCAGCACAGCATCCGACTGTATAGGTCAGGAAGTAGAAAGCAAAGTAGGAACACTCAAAGAGGGCGATATTTTGGTTTTGGAAAATCTGCGTTTTCATCCCGAAGAGGAAGCAAATGATCCCGACTTTGCCCGGAAGCTGGCCAGTCTGGCTGACATTTATGTTAATGATGCCTTCGGCACTGCTCACCGGGCTCACGCCTCTACTGTGGGTGTAGCTAAATACC
>JBAUEM010000005.1:0-1683 GCA_049678605.1 Dehalococcoidia bacterium | reverse complement strand
GTCGGTGCCATCTTATCGGCTGCGCTTCTTCTGCGGCATTCGCTAGGGTTTGAAGCTGAAGCCGAGATTGTCGAAGATGCGGTTGAAAAGACGCTCTCAACCGGAAATGTGACAATCGATCTGGCAGTACCAGGACAGCGCACTTTGACAACCGGTGAAGTAACCCAGTTCGTGGTAAAGAGTATTTCCGATGATGATGAGTAGATAAGGATTGGCGCTGGAAGTGGAAAATAACTTAATCGCGTTTCAAGGTGAGCATGGCGCGTACAGCGAGCTGGCAGCCTATGAATATTTCGGCAGCGGAATAAACACTCTTCCGTGCCAGACCTTTGAGGATGTCTTCCGGTCGGTAGATGAGGGTCGTCCATCACATGGCTTAATTCCGGTCGAGAATTCGCTTGCCGGCAGCATTCACCGTAATTATGATCTGATGCTGCGCCACGATCTAAATATCGTGGGCGAATATTTCTTGCGAGTCAGCCACTGTTTGCTGGCTCTGCCAGGGATACACTTGGAGGATGTCCGGAGCGTCCATTCACACCCCCAGGCTCTTGCGCAGTGCGAAGCAAACCTGTTCAAGTTGGGTGTGGAGCAGGTTGCTGAAGTTGATACTGCCGGCAGTGCTCGTTTGGTGCGCGATCTGGGGGATAAATCGGCTGCCGCGCTTGCATCCAAACGCGCTGCTGATGTTTATGAACTCCAGATTTTGAGAGAACACATGGAGGATGACCCAGCCAACTTCACACGCTTCCTGGCTCTGGCGAAAGAGCCGTATGCGGCTTACGATCCGGAGCAAAATGAATACAAGACTTCTATTGTATTCAACTTGGTAAACAAACCTGGAGCGCTATTCAAGGCACTCAGCGTTTTTGCCCTGCGGGATATCGACCTGACGAAAATTGAATCGCGCCCAATCCCGGGGCAGCTGTGGGATTACATGTTCTACGTCGATTTTGACGGGCATGCCCAGGCGCTCAATTGTAAACGCGCCCTGGATCATTTGGGGGAGTTAGCCCCGATTTTAAGGAACCTGGGCTCGTACACGCGCCATTACATACAGAAATAGTGGTGGGATGCACTTTTATAGCGATAAAATCTAACTCAATTAATACTTCCACTTGATGTTGCAGCCTAAGCTCGGTCTTTGCTGTGGGCTGACCGGTTCACCTGCCAGGACATTATCCAATGCGGCGCGCATGTCTTCGCCTGTAACCGGAATCCTGCTGCCCGGGCGTGAGTCATCAAGCTGTCCCCGGTAGACCAGTTCCAATTTATCATCGAAGATATAGAAATCGGGCGTGCAGGCAGCCTTGTACGCCTTCGCTACGTCCTGGGTTTCATCGTACAGGTAGGGGAACCCGTAGCCAAGGCGCCCGGCGACTTTCTTCATATTATCGGGGGAATCTTCGGGATAACTGTTCACGTCGTTGGAATTGATGGCGATGAATGATACACCCTTTGGTTGGTAATCATTTGTCAGTTCGACCAATTGTGCCTGCACGTGCTTAACAAACGGGCAGTGATTGCAAATGAACATTACGACGGTAGCTTGATCTGATTTCAATTCGTCCAGGCTCATCATTTTGCCGGACACGGTGTCTGGAAGGCTGAAATCGGGTGCGGTTGTTCCTAATGGAACCATACTGGAGGGGGTTTCTACCATAAGTAATCTCCTGTTTTTAG
>JBAUEM010000004.1:0-17153 GCA_049678605.1 Dehalococcoidia bacterium | reverse complement strand
GCGTTGATTCGGCAGTAACTGCTACCCTTATTGACCGTGCTATTGGCAATAAGTTAACTTGCATCTTTATCAACAATGGCTTATTGCGTCGTGATGAACCTGAAAGGGTGCTTAATACCTTCAAGCGCAACCTCAAAGTGGATGTAGTTTACATAGACGCTACCGATAGATTCTTAGAACGACTTAAAGGGGTTAGCGATCCGGAAAAGAAGCGACACTTAATAGGAAACGAGTTTATCCAAATTTTTGAGGAAGAAGCGGCCAAATTAGGCAAGATTGATTTTCTCGCCCAAGGCACTCTTTATCCCGATGTCATTGAAAGTACCTCCGCGGAAACCAAAGCTGCGGCTAAGATAAAGAGCCATCATAATGTCGGCGGGTTACCGGCCAAAATGAATTTCACTCTTATCGAGCCCCTGAGGTATTTGTTTAAGGATGAAGTTCGACAAGTGGGGTTAGCTCTAGGCCTGCCTGAGGATATGATCTGGCGACAACCATTTCCCGGACCGGGGTTAGCCATTCGCATCATCGGTGAAGTGACCAGGGAGAAGCTGGAGATACTCCGGGCTGCTGATTGGATTTTGATGAATGAAGTCAAAAAAGCCAAACTTTATCGCCAACTTTGGCAAAGCTTTGCTGTACTTACTGATGTCAGGAGCGTTGGCGTCATGGGCGACTACAGAACCTATGGCTACTTGGTAGCGGTCAGAGCAATAACTAGTGAAGATGCTATGACTGCTGATTGGGCTCGCCTGCCCCACGACCTTCTTGCTAGAATATCTGACCGCCTGGTTAATGAAATTCCCAGTGTCAACAGGGTAGTTTATGATGTCACCAGTAAGCCGCCGGCAACTATAGAATGGGAATAAATATTAAAGGAGAAAGGGATGAGCCATTCTTTTGAAGAAAGTTACGAAGAACAGCTAGCCATACAGGATGACCTGGACATGCTCCGCGAGGATTTGATAGGCGAGTTGCAAGCCATTAGCCAGTATCAGGAGCATATATTAGACCTGGAGAATGAAGAGGCTGTGAATACACTGGAACATATTATTGAAGAGGAAAAGGAGCATGTCGCAGAGTTGCTGAGACTAATTCAAAATCTCGACCCCGTTCAGGCCGAGAAATTCAAGAGGATTTTATAATGCCATGGCACACAGAGTGAAATTAAAAGGGGTGAGGAAGAATAGGGGGAAGCATAAGAAGAAGAAGCAGAAGCAGCAGCAGCAGCAGCAGCAGCAGCAGCAGTAGGTATTCTCCGAGGCCCAGACCGGCTGTTCCCTATTTGATGGTAGCCTATGATATTACCTCCAAGCTGCCCTCAACTATAAGATGAGAGTAAAAACCAGTGAAGGAAATTAAGAAGAGTGGTAGTAATGAAGACTACAAACCAACAAAAGGGCAAACGCGCTGAGCTTTTAGTCTTTGGTGAGCTAATTAAGGGAGGTGCTGACGTCTATCTTCCAATAATGGATACGGGTATTGATGCCATTGTAAGACGGGAAGACGGTACGCACTTAGATATACAGGTCAAATCGACTGAGAAGGGATGGAGTCTTGATGCGTGGGTTCCTGACAACCCGCAGCTACAGCAAAGACGTTTTATCGTATGGGTCGATATGTCGAAATCTGAAGAGAACCCCGAAATCTGGGTTTTTCCAGGCGAGATCTTTAATGACTATTCTATAAAGATCGGAGCAGAACAGAATGGCACATATCGCAGGTTGGACCTGAGTGCAACAAGAAAAGGGGATGACCAGCCACGTTGTGTATTGCTTAAGAAATATTGTAACGCGTGGCATCTTTTGACAGGATAGCCCGAAGGTTTGTACTACACTAAGTCTGAGAGAGGCGAAGCCTCTTTTACATTCTCTTCCCCCTTTCCTTTGAAGGAGAGGGGGGATACAGGGGGTGAGGCAGATAAAGATACTAGTCGTTGGTGGTGGGGGGAGGGAACACACCTTAGTCTGGAAGATTGTCCAGAGTCCCAAGGTGGAAAAAGTTTTCGCTGCCCCGGGGAATGCCGGCACAGCTGCAATCGCGGAAAATCTCAATTTGCGCCCCACAGACATAGAAGGGCTGGGCAAGGCGGCTAAAGAAAAAGGCATTGACCTTGTCGTGGTTGGTCCTGAAGCACCGCTAGCTTCAGGTATAGTGGACTACTTTGATAGTCTGGGTATTCCTATTTTTGGTCCCACTAAAGCAGCCACTCAGGTAGAATCGAGCAAGGTTTTTGCCCGCAATTTGATGGAAAAATATGGCATCCCCTGTCCTGAAGGCGCCATTTTCTCTTCTTACTCTGAGGCTCGTGAATACCTTCAAGAACAGCGTTCACCTGTCGTCATCAAGGCCAATGGGCTAGCTGCTGGCAAAGGTGTGATTATCGCTGGTTCTTTGGCGGAAGCCCACAAAGCCCTCGGCGACATCATGGAGGCAAAGATTTTCGGCTCCGCTGGAGATAGGGTAATAATTGACGAATATCTAAGCGGTCGAGAGGTAAGCCTCATAGCCTTTACCGATGGCAAAACAGTCTCACCTATGGTACCAGCTTGCGACTATAAGAAAATCGGGGATAATGATCAGGGTCCCAACACTGGAGGTATGGGAAGTTACAGCCCACCGGGTTTTTTCTCCGCCGGGATGACAGAAAAGATAACTAGCGATATTTTGTTGCCGGCCGTACAGGCTATGGCTAAAGAAGGCATGCTTTATAAGGGAGTGCTCTATGCGGGGTTAATGATTGTTAATGGAGAGCCCGTGGTGCTGGAATTCAATGCTCGCTTTGGTGACCCAGAAACTCAGGTCGTTTTGCCTCTTCTCAAGACCGACCTCGTGGATATACTTATGGCAGTAGTCCAGGGTAACCTCGACCGGCTGAAAATAGAGTGGAGCCCTGAGGCCTGCGTTGGAGTAGTTGTGGCTTCGGGTGGCTATCCTGGAAGCTATAAAACCGGCTTTCCCATACAAGGGATAGATAGTGTGGATAAGGATGTGCTAGTTTTCCATGCTGGAACTAAGTTGGGAGACGATGGCATAATTTATACCGACGGCGGGCGAGTGCTCACCGTAGTAGGTGTGGGCAAAGACATGGCTGAAGCTCGGGAAAAGGTTTACCGCAACATTGGTAGTATTCACTTTGAAGGCTGTTATTACCGTAAGGACATTGCTTTGAGGGAGATAGATAGGATAAACTCTAAACCCTGAGCACCAGATACTAAAAGAAAATCAAAAGGCAAAAATAAGAATGCAAAATGACAGGGCAAAATTTAAAGATCAGTTTAGTAAAGCCTTTTTGCATTTTGAATTGTAACTTTGATTTTTGATATTTGTTAGAGTTTGTTTAGAGTTTAGATATTAGAATTTGGGATTTACATGGCAATGGCATTAGTGGGCATAGTCATAGGCAGCAAGACAGACACTGAGCTGATACAGCCAGCGCTGGACACGCTTAAGCAATTGGGCGTTGATTATGAACTTTCCGTTATCTCAGCCCATAGAAATCCCGAAAAAGTAAGGGAGTATGGCTTGGAGGCAGAGAAGAGAGGGTTCAAAGTTATCATTGCTGCTGCTGGTTACGCCGCTCACCTTCCCGGCGTCTTAGCTAGCTGGACAACTTTGCCTGTAATCGGTGTCCCCTTACCCACTAGCGAGTTAAAAGGCATAGATGCTTTGCTCTCCATAAGCCAGATGCCCGGGGGAGTGCCAGTAGCCTGCATGGGCATTGGTCAAAGCGGGGCAAAGAATGCTGCCTTGCTCGCCGCCCAGATTTTGGGTACAGCACATAAAGAGATAAAAGAAGCCTATCGTAAACATAAACAAGAGTTAGCAAGGGGATAACATGATTGAGCGGTACTCCAGACCTCAGATGAAGAAAATCTGGTCTGATGAAAACAAATTTGACCAGTGGCTCAGGGTGGAAATAGTTGCTTGTGAAGCCTGGGCTGAGCTGGGCGAAATCCCCCGAGAAGAGATAGTTAAGATAAGGAAAGCCAGCTACAACTTGAATCGTATTGCCGAGTTTCTGAAGGTGACCCACCATGACATGACTGCTTTTCTTAACTCGGTGGCTGAAAGCCTCGGTGAAGAGTCGCGCTTCATACATCTTGGTCTCACCTCCTCGGATGTTATGGATACCGCCCTTGGCTTGCAATTGACCCAGGCGGCAGATGTATTGGCAAAAGATGTGGCCGAGCTTATATCCATCGTGGAGAATAAAGCCGTAGAGCACAAATACACCATTATGATGGGGCGAACCCATGGTGTTCATGCTGAGCCTATTACCTTGGGCTTAAAGATGGCACTGTGGACTGAAGAAATGAAGCGTAATGCTCGAAGGCTGGCTGAGGCTAGGAAAAATATCTCTGTAGGCAAAATATCGGGGGCAGTAGGCACTTATGCTACTGTGCCTCCTCAGGTTGAAAAAATAGCTTGCGCCAAATTAGGGCTCGCTCCAGCCCCCATATCAAACCAGATAATCCAGCGTGACCGCCATGCTCAATTCCTGACCACTTTGGCTATTATCGCCAGCTCCCTGGAGAAATTTGCCACCGAGATTAGGGGTCTACAGCGAACGGAAGTCAGGGAAGTTGAAGAGCCTTTTGAAGAAGGGCAAACGGGCTCCTCGGCGATGCCTCATAAGAGAAATCCCGAGCTTTGTGAGCGTATCTGCGGACTGGCCAGATTAATAAGAGGCCATGCTTTAACCTCCCTGGAGAACATTGCCTTATGGCACGAACGTGACATCAGCCATTCCTCCACAGAGCGGATTATCCTACCTGATTCCTGTCTGGTGCTGGATTACATGTTATCTATATTTACCTCGATAATGAAAGGACTCAAGGTTTATCCGGAAAATATGCGTCGTAACATCGAGCTTACCCAGGGGCTAATCTTCTCCCAGAGAGTACTCCTTGCTTTAATAAATAAAGGTCTAACACGAGAAGAAGCTTACAAAATGGTCCAGGATAATGCCATGAAGGCCTGGGAAGAGAAGAAAGACTTTCTGAGTTTGCTTGAAACGGACAGGCGAATAACAGCTCATTTGAGCAAAGAGGAACTGAACTCTCTATTTGATTATGGGTATTATCTGAAACATGTAGATGAGGTCTTTGAGCGGCTGGGGTTAAGCAAGGTAAAGGTGGAACAAGCTGGGGCAGAAAGTCTAGCCCCACGTGCTATCTAACCTGGGTTAAGTATGTCTGTAGTATTAGAAACCAAGCTACCTCTACCTTTATTTCGCCGTGGCAAGGTAAGAGATGTTTATGATTTAGGTGATAAACTACTCATCGTGTCCACCGACCGCATCTCTGCCTTCGATGTTGTCTTGCCCTGCGGCATCCCTGACAAGGGAAAGGTTCTTAACCAGCTTTCTGCCTTCTGGTTTGAGAAAACAGCTCATATCCTACCCAATCATCTTAACAAGGTAATCGATAGCAATGTTGTTCTGAACGAAGTGAAGAATCTCTCGAGCCAGCCGGGCGAATTACCGGATTCTCTTATCGGCTGCTCTATGCTTGTGGCTAAGGCCGAGCGCATACCTGTAGAATGCGTTGTTCGGGGCTATCTATCTGGCTCGGCATGGGCTGAGTATAAAGAGACTGGAAAAGTTGGCCATATCCATTTGCCCTCGGGAATGAAGGAAAGCCAGGAATTGCCCCAACCTATCTTTACCCCCACTACTAAGAGCGACACGGAGCATGACCGCCCTTTAACCAATCAAGACATAAAAGACCTTGGCATTGAAAACCTTTTTGAGGAATTAGAACAAAAAAGCCTGCTTATCTATTGCTATGCTCGGGATTACGCTAGAACAAGGGGCATAATAATTGCCGATACCAAATTGGAGTTTGGTTTCATCAATGGTCAATCAGCCCTTATCGATGAGCTACTAACGCCAGACTCAAGTCGCTTCTGGGATGCCAGCCAATATAAGGTTGGCTACTCGCAACCCAGCTTTGATAAGCAGTTTGTTCGTGATTGGCTTTCAGGTTCAGGATGGAATAAAGAACCGCCAGCGCCTATGTTGCCACCGGAGGTAATAGAGGGAACATCAAAAAGATATCGTGAGGTGTACAGCAAGTTAACCGGGGGCGTTCTCAGAGGAAAACAAGGCGGAGATTGTCATGAGAAGCAAGGCCAAGCCAGATAGGGTGCTTTATCACGTTCCTATTCAGCCAATACCTTGACCAACCGTAACAAGTTGCTATCCAATTCCTTCCTCTTCTCCCAGGTTTCCCTTAGAGGAGTGAGGGCTATATCTCCCTTCAGCTCTCCCACCATGTAACCTGCCATGCCATTAACCAGAGCATCCACAGCCGCTGCTCCTAACTTGCTGGCGAGAACTCTATCCCTGGCTGTAGGTGAGCCGCCTCTTTGGACATGTCCCAGCACACAAATTCGGTACTCCAGTCTTAATCTCTCCCATACTTGTTGAGCAATTGAAAACGCACCGCCTGCCTCATCTCCTTCAGCAACTATCACGATGGAGGATTTCTTACCTCTCTTGAAGCTACGCCTTATATCAAGGCAAAGCTGTTCTATTTTTGTCTCTAACTCCGGAATCAAGATATCTTCGGCTCCGCCAGCAATTCCTACCTCCAGTGCAATAAATCCCCTACACCTTCCCATGACCTCGATGAAAAAGGGGCGTTGTAGCGACCCCGCAGTATCTCTAATCTTATCTATGGCATCCAAAGCTGTATTTATGGCGGTATCGAAGCCAATAGCATAGTCAGTGCCATAGACATCGTTATCTATAGTGCCCGGGATACCAATCACCTTTACATCTCCGGCTTCAGCCAGGGCTACTGCACCGCGGAAGGTGCCATCCCCGCCTATAGTTATTAATCCCTCGATGCCTTTCCGTTGCAGAATTCCACTTGCCTTTCTTACACCTTCCTCCGTCTTCATTTCTTCACAGCGAGCTGTTTCTAAGAAAGTGCCCCCACGGTGGATAATGTTGGCTACCGACCTGCTGCCTAACTTTACAAAGTCCTCCTCCAATATACCGCGGTATCCTCGGCGAATTCCCACGACCTCCAGCCCACGGCTAACCCCATAGCGGACGATAGCCCTGATGCAGGCATTCATCCCCGGAGCATCACCGCCGCTGGTTAAGACTCCAATCTTTTTCATAATACTTTCCGATTTAGCTTCTATTCTACCATGAACTGTAAAGCTATTTCACGGACTTAACAGTTTGGCTTTTCCAAAATCGTAATAGTTCAGTTTTTCCGGCAAGCTCCCTCTCAAAAATTAAGAGTCTCTTCATCCCCCCTTAAGACAAGGGTTCTCTCCTTTAATATCCCCCAAGAATAGAGACCTTTTCCTTCGTTCATAACTCCCCTAACCCCTCTTATCTTAAGAGGGGAATTTTTGTGCTCCCCTTTCCCCTCTTATCCTTCGACTTCGCTCAGGACAAGTCTTAAGAGGGGAAATTTTAAAAAAACTTATCTGCTACTCACGGACTTTGCAGAAAAAGCCCTCAGTACTCACAATGCCTGGCTTCCTGGCTCCCTTAAACCTTGTAGCTATCTCGATAATACACTAGCAAGTATAGCTCTCTAAGCAAGTCAGACTCGTTGTGCTTTATGATTTGTTGCAAATAGTTATCATCCTCTGTGTAAAGGAATCTTTGCCATAGAAAAGGGACGTCTCTGCCGCTTATCACTGGCTCGTTAAAATAGTGCTCCGCGTGAGAAAACAGCTCGTCCAACTTAGGCCACTTGAGGTAAAGTGCCTCGGCTTTTTCCTTCCAGGGCTGAAATAAGTCTATCCCTTCTATATCAATCCCTTTAGCTTGAAGAAATCCCTTCTCGAAGGAGAGATTGTAGGCGTAGAATGGCTTGGGGAGCGTTGGAACGAGTTCAGCAAGCTGGACGATAAACGGTGCCTCTTCTTTCGAACTCCGGCAGATTATCTCAAGGCGACTCCCTTGAATATAGCCGAAAAGCACTATCTCATCGTGGTCCATATCAAGGCCAGTGGTCTCTAGGTCAATCAAGGTTCCTTGGGGAATACCTAACATTAACTCTCGGCTGTATGAGGTAATCATGCCTGCATCATCTCGTTTCTTGCCACTATTATACAATCCAGATTGCACCAAAGATAGCATATAGCTAACTGTATAAATCCTTATAATACTCTCTCCCCTATTATAATTCCCCCTCCCTTAGCGAGAGGGGGAAAGCTCACTGAATTCACCCTCACCCAGACCCAATATTTAAAAACGTAGTTGCCGAATTTATTATTGGGTGCCCCCCTGTTATTGGGCGCCCCCCTTTGTCATTGCGAGGAGCGAGATTCCTCGCTTACGCTTCGGAACAGGCTCCGCAATCTCGGTGGAGAGACAATGACAGTTAATATTGAGTGAGTTATGTTGAACACTATTATGAAATATTGTCCTCTAAGGTGAGGGACACGGTATTGACTTTTTTTTTGAATAATTGGTATTCTTAAATACAATGTTCTGATATCACTATAGAATATCAGATTCACGTATGAGTGTGGCCAGCCGAATGAGGCTGACTCAGGTGACACGGTAGTTTAGTATGGGCGAGAAATGGTTGGTGAGCTGGGATAGCGCGAGGTCTTGTCAGCACAGAGTTTCACTGATAATAATGGCGTTCGCTACTTCCGATTAAAGCGATTATCTTTGCCCACGGAGTCTTTCCTGCATAGAGGAGGACTGTGTTGGTCGTGGGCGATGCGCGACACCTCAAATTTTTGTGGGGGGTAGAGCGAAAGAAGAAGCAAAACAAATACTGCTTGAAGATTTAGTCGCCCAATTTATTGGGCAAGCAGAAAGGAGGTGAAATATGAGGACAATACTTAATTTTATGGGACACCACTACCTGAAGAGGGTTGGCATCCTCTTGATTGTAGTGGTCTTAGTTGCTGGAATAGTAGGCTGTGGTGGTGGGGCTCCTGCCGGGTACGACCTGACCATGGCAGCAGACCCTGCTGCAGGTGGGACAGCGACTGATGAGACGAATGGGTCGCCTTACACAGCAGGCGCTGCTATCAACATAAAAGCCGAAGCCAACGCGGGCTATGAGTTTGCTGGCTGGACGGCGACTGCCGGCACATTTGCTGATGTAAATGTCAAGGAGACCACCTTCACCATGCCGGCCCGAAATGTAACCGTCACTGCCAACTTCGCCATCCCTGTCTGGGATTGGTACGACCTGGACGCGATCAGAGACAACCTATCTGGTAGTTACGTTCTGATGAACGACCTCGATTCCCCTACTGCTGGTTATGAGGAGCTGGCTGGGCCGACAGCCAACGAGGGGAAGGGCTGGCAGCCGATCGGGTACTCATACCGGGACGGCGGGCAATGGGTCGCGGAAGGCTTTGAAGGCACTTTCGATGGCCAGGCATACGAAATGAGGGGCCTGTTCATTGACCGCCCCGACGAAGATCATGTTGGGCTTTTCGGTGTTGTTGATGAGGAAGGTGTCATCGAGAACATCGGATTGGTGAACGTCGCTGTGACCGGGGATCAGAATGTTGGCGGTCTCGTGGGATTGAATCTTGAAGGCATTGTGAGCAACTCCTATGCCAGTGGCAATGTGAGTGGCAATATAAGTGTTGGCGGTCTGGTGGGAGGTAATCCTGGCAGCGTCAGCAACTCCTATGCCAGCGCCAATGTGACTGGCATTAGGTCTGTTGGTGGTCTGGTGGGGAGCCATAATCATGGCACTGTAGACCACTCTTATGCTACGGGCAGCGTGACTGGCGAGCAGAATGTTGGCGGTCTTGTCGGGTTCAATTATGACGGAGTTGTGAAGAGCTGTCATTCGGCGGGCACCGTCACAGGCTCTACGAGTGTTGGCGGTCTGGTAGGAAGTATTGTTGCCTTGGGCACCGTGTACGACTCCTATGCCACGGGCAGCGTGACTGGCGACCTCTATGTTGGTGGTCTGGTGGGAGAGAATCATCACGGCATTGTCTACGACTCCTATTCCACCGGCAGCGCGAGTGGTACGTCGAGGGTTGGCGGTCTGGTGGGAACGAATGGCGCTCCGCACCAGTATGGGTCTGGTGAGGGCTTTGTGAGCAATTCTTATTCCACGGGCAGCGTGACTGGCGACCTCTATGTTGGTGGTCTGGTGGGAGGCAAGTTGGTGGGCATAGTGAGCAACTCCCACTATAATTGTGATGAGGCTCTCATTAACGGAGAGGCCACAATTAGCATCGGAGCTTTGTTCAGTGAAGACTTTGAGCAATGGCTGGCCAACGGCAAGTTCCTGGATATCGACGACAGGCTTTCCCAAGAAGATAGTTATTATCTCATAAACGATGTGAGTGATTTCAAAGAGCTGCTCGCCTTTGGTCAGGACGATTCATTGAAATTCAGGCTGGAAAGTGATCTGGATTTGGCTGCTGACGCCGACTTCTACGTCCCTTATCTTGCCGGAGAGTTTCGTGGAAATGGGCACAAGATCATGAACTTGAGCTTGAACTTGGATTCTGTTTCCCAAATTGGCTTATTCGGATACCTTGCCTGGGGTGGCAAAGTCAGTGAAGTCGGTGTCGAGAACGTAAACATAACTGGCAATCAGATTGTTGACGGTCTGGGCGGTCTGGTAGGATTAAATCATGGCACTGTGAATAACTCATATGCCACCGGCAGCGTGACATATTACATGGGTGCTGGCGGCCTGGTGGGATGGAATTGGTATGGCACTGTGAGCAATTCCTATTCCGCTGTCAGCGTGAGCGGACCTGGCGGTGTTGGAGGTCTGATTGGATTTGATAGGTATGGCACTGTGAGCAACTCCTTCTGGGACATTGAGACCAGCGGACAAGCTGCTTCGGATGGTGGAACGGGCAAGACCACCGCCGAAATGATGAACATCGCCACCTTCACAGACATGGAGACACAAGGACTGGACGAACCGTGGGACATAACTGCAGTCGCTTCTGGCGTGACTGACATGGCCTGCATCTGGAATATCGTTGATGGGCAGACCTATCCCTTCCTGAGTGGGAAGGAAGCGAGTGAGCATGACGAAACCATACCCGCCGACCTTGTGGGTGTTAAGGCTGGCGACTGGGTAAAGGTTGAATATACAGATACGGACTGGCCTGCCGGCGTGCCATCTCCTGGGTGGCTGAAGCTCGAGTTTCTCTGTATGGTCAGCCATAGTGAGGGAACAGGCGCTGTCATGATGGTGACCATGCGTATGTCTGACGGAACGGAAGAAACCGACGCGGTGTATGTGGATATTGGCGCAGGCGGCGGTGAAGCTTTTGGACTTGCTGGATTTGTCATTCCCGCGAACCTGACGACGGGAGACTCCACTTACCTCGCTGTATATGGCGACGTGACCATTGCTGGCGAGACGACGAGAACCTATGCCGGAGCAAGCAGAGCCGCGGTTTACGCAAGTTTCTCGCAGTATGGAGTCCAACTCACTTACTACTGGGATAAAGAGACAGGAGTCATGGTGGAAGCATCCTCGACATCGGCGGGCGTGACTGTGACTGCCAGGGTAACGGAGACAAACCTATGGTGAGCCAGTCCTGGCCTGATGCCGTAGTGGCTCTGAGCAATCGTAGGTACAGCCATTCTAGGGTTGACCCTGACAGCCTATCGCTTGAAGAAGAGAAAGACACCAACCGCTCCGACACCTCCTCCAGAAGGCAGCTAAAGTAAGTATTCGCTGTATTGGAGGTAGCAATGGAAAATAGAAAAACGCTCTTACAGGTCTTGCTCTATATGGCTCTGGTCTTGAGCCTGATTGTTCCTGCCTCGGCGGTGGGGGCTTCAGGAGCCGGGCCTCGGCCAGATGACCGTCTTGTCAACTATTCGGCGGCAGATAGCTCCAGCGTTTTTTCGGCAATGGCACTGAATACGCCTCAAGGGAACGTAACGCCCATGGTCGCCGCAGGCTCCAAGCACACGGTGGGGCTTAATGCCGACGGCACGGTGGTCGCCGTGGGAAGGAACGACTACGGGCAGTGCGATGCCGGTGACTGGACAGACATCACTCAGGTCGCCGCAGGCGACTATCACACGGTGGGGGTTAAGTCCGATGGCACCGTGGTCGCCGTGGGACACAACGGCTCCGGGCAGTGCGATATAGGCGGCTGGACAGACATCATCCAGGTCGCCGCAGGTGCTTATGACACGGTGGGGCTTAATGCCGACGGCACGGTGGTCGTCGTGGAAAGCAACTACAACGGGGAGTGCGATGTCGGCAACTGGACAGACATTACCCAGATCGTCTCAGGCTGGATGCACACGGTGGGGCTTAAGTCCGACGGCACCGTGGCTGCCGTGGGAGACAACTCCTCCGGGCAGTGCGATGTCGGCGACTGGACGGACATCATCCAGGTCGCCGCACGTGCTAATGACACCGTGGGGCTTAAGTCCGACGGTACGGTGGTCGCTGTGGGATACAACTACGTCGGGCAGTGCGATGTCGGCGACTGGACGGACGTTGTCCAGGTCGCCGCAGGCGGTGGTCACACGGTGGGGCTTAAGTTCGACGGTACGGTGGTCGCTGTGGGATACAACGATGACGGGCGGTGCGATGTCGACACCTGGACGGACATCGTCCGGGTCGCCACAGGCGGTGAGCACACGGTGGGGCTTAAGTCCGATGGCACCGCGGTCGCCGTAGGAGTCAACGATTACGGGCAGTGCGATGTCAGCAACTGGAATATAGTAACTGGGGTACCACCAGTCAACTGGCTGCTAATTGGCGGGATTATAGCGGTGGTGGTAGCAGCGGGACTGGTGATTTTCTTCATGCGTAGAAGGAGAACTGCTTCAACCAGGACGCAGAAAAATCTGGTTGAACCAGAAAGGAGATTAGTCAAAATGGGCTTCGCAAGCAAAATGTGGGGCTTCTTGCGTAGGCCCACCACTACCTTCGGGGCAGTGAAAGAAGACACGCTGAGTGGTGCCTTGAAATACGCTTTGATTTGTCTTGTGATCTTCGGGGCACTCACAGGTATCGTGCTTGCTGTGATGGAGATTGACAAACCATTTTTACTCATCGCGGAAAGTATTGGCCTCTCGATTGCCGGTGGTATGCTGTTTATCTTCATTGGTGGCTCGTGGACACACTTATGGGTAAAGCTGCTGGGAGGAAGACAAGGTTGTAGTTATAGACAGACACTGAAAACTCTGATCTATGGGGCAACACCTATTTATCTGGTGGGGTGGGTGCCCTTTCTCGCTGAGCGAGCAGGTGGTCCGCTTGGGGTTCTCGTTTCGATTTGGGCTCTCGTGTTAATCATAATCGGATTGAGGGAACTCCACGGGATAACAACCGGCAGGGCGGTGGGGGTGTCCATCTTAGCCATCGTTATTCCCACATTTGTGATCTTATTGCTGGCTGTTGTTGGCGTAGCTCTACTAGTAGTCTTGGGATTTTTTTGGTTATTTGGTGGAGGGTAGGCAGAGCGTAGACAAAAACTAAACTGTTGTGAATCTTATGGAAAGGAGCTATGCCATTGAGGCTTGATGGCGACAGGGAAAGCCCTGCCGACACTCAAAAAAGACCGATGCAGAAAAACCTGGTTGAATCAGAAAAGAGATCGATCAAAATGGGTTTCGCAAGAAAACTGAGGGGGTTCCTGGGCAACCCCACCGTTACCTTCGGAGCGGTCAAGGAAGACACGCTGAGGGATGCCTTGAAGTACGCCCTGATTTGTCTCGTGATCTTCGGGGTATGTACCGGTCTCATCCTCGGTGCTCTGGTTCACCTATACTTTGGTATAGGCGAATGGCTTTTTGCTAACCTGCCCGGGTACCTAGGCCCCGCTGGCTCTAGCTACTGGCTTGTTGTTCCGATAGTAATCGGCCTTTCAATTGTAAGTGGCTTGCTTTTTATCTTCATCGGTGGTGCCTGGATACACTTATGGGTATACCTGTTGGGAAGGAGACAGGTTCGTAGTTATAGCCAGACGCTGAAAGCTGTAGTCTACGGGGCGACACCCATATATGTGGTGGGGTGGGTGCCTTTTGTAGGTGGGTTTATTGGCGGGATTTGGGCTCTCGTACTGACCATAATCGGATTGAGAGAACTGCACGGGATAACAACAGGCAGGGCGGTGGCAGCGTGCTTGCTACCCACCGTCATAATTCTTGTCATCGTATTTTTTGTCATCTTAGATGCTTTTTTCTGGTAGAAGGGTTGACAGAGCGTAGCCAAAGCCAGCGCTTACATTGGCCGCTGGAAGGAGTGGTCAGCTGGGTTGACTTCGCCGCTGTAGAAAGCGGAGGTAAGGTTGTCGTATATTGGCTGGAAATGACGAAGAGCGAGCTCCAAATTTTGAAGCTCGCTCCTGAATATCGCTATTCAGTTTTTAAATCACCCCTACTCTTCCACTTCAGCTTCCGGCTGAACTGCCGTTGCCCCTTCTTGGGAGCCTTGCTTTACAGACGAAGAGCTCAGGGCTTCCAACTGCTCTCAAGCAACGTACCTTAACTATCGAAGTCAACTCCTACTTACGTTGCCAGAGAGCTCCGATAGGGAAACACCCATCGGCATAACCAGGCCTCTGTTCGTATCATGCCCCACCTCCTTGCTAGGCGTCGACCATCCTTGCCTAACATTTATATTGTAACATAATGCAGAGGTTATGTCAAAAATCCGAGCGTGGAACTTTTAATAGTTTGATCTCTCCTACCTGTCATTGCGAGGAACAGAAGTGACGAAGCAATCTTGTGGGGCTGCTGGGGATAGAGATTGCCACGCTGCGCTCGCAATGACAGTGTGGAGTTGTTAATCAAGCTGATGTTAATATAGGTGGTAAAAAAATTTGGGCAATATGGACATTTGTGAGCAGTTAAGGACTAAGCTTAGAGAAGCTGTGGAGAGGAGCAGAGCCGATGGCATACTCCTATCAGGAGGGGTCGATACTGGCATTTTGGCTT
The DNA here is from genome assembly GCA_049678605.1 of Dehalococcoidia bacterium. Classification (GTDB taxonomy): domain Bacteria; phylum Chloroflexota; class Dehalococcoidia; order GIF9; family AB-539-J10; genus RBG-13-51-36. Next base: position 2,257 of record JBAUEM010000004.1, on the reverse strand, counting down.
TTGTAGCCAGGCCAAACACAGGCTTCACAGTGGCGTTGAAAGACTCCCTGGCATCTGACCTGGGTTATTCAGAAAAGATTTCCAAGCTCCTGGGAATACAGCATAAGAAAATGGAATTCACTACGGAAGAAGCGCTTGCCACTCTTCCCGAGGTTATAGGAATACTGAAAACCTTTGACCTCGCCTTGCTCAATGACCTTTCCATATATTTTGCCCTTAAACTGGCCAGGGGAAGTGGGATTAGTTCCGTCATGACCGGTGACGGAGCAGATGAGCTCTTCGCCGGCTACTCTTATATGGCGGAGCTTCCTCCCAAAGACCTGGAAAGATATATAAGAAGGCTTTCACAAAACTGGCACTTCTCAGCTAATGAGCTTGGCAGGGCTTTGGGCGTTGAAATAAAGCAGCCCTTCCTCGATGAGGATTTCGTTAGCTTTGCCCTGGAGATAAGCCCGGAACTCAAGGTCAAAGATGGAGTAGGGAAGTATATCCTGAGAAAGAGCTTTGAGGACTTGATTCCGGCGGAGATAATGTGGCGGAGAAAGGAGCCCATAGAGTACGGCTCAGGCTCCACCAAGCTACACGAAATAATAAACAATATGGGCGCAGACGGAGAATTCCAATCAGCAAGAAAAGAAGTTGACATAAAGTTCATAAACAAAGAGCACTTCTTTTACTGGTGTATCTATGATCAAGTCGTGGGGAAAATACCCAAAGCCAGGGACGATGAAATTAGCTGTCCCTGCTGCGGGGCGGCGATGGGCATGTACCACTGCCGCTCCTGCGGCCTCTCCCGCCCCCTGTTATGAAGCTCCTTTTACAATTCTTCCTCAAAAACTATTGACAATTTCTTAGATAGCGGTGTAATATTACAATACCCTCTGTAAGAAAGAGTACTTTAAGTACTAATATAAGGTTGGTGGTCAAGTGTGTGTGCCATAGAGGATTGCGGTAGTTCCAACAACGTTGAGCCCAGCACATATAGAAATGTGAACTGGGCTCTTTTTTCCTGCCACAGCAAAATCAACCCTCCCTTTCGAAACCTAAAGTCATTGCCAGGCATAGCCGAGGCAATCCCTTTTCCTTAAAGAGTAAAGAATAAGAGTCTGTCCGCAGCGTTCGGCTGAGCTCCCGCTGAAGCTCTGTCGAAGGATAAGGATTTTGGGAAAACTAAACTGTTAGGAGAGAGGCGAAGTATGAAGACAACATCTATATGGCAAAAGTATAATCAAGAAGGTGGAAAGAGGATGGGCTATGCTGTGCCCTAGGTGTAAACGAGAGAACCAACCAACCAGTTACTTCTGCATGTTCTGTGGTGCCCCCCTGCCAGCACCCGAAGTTGAAGGTCCTCAGGAACAACTAACACTTCGAGAGGAGATGCGCCGCTTGCGTGAACTGGTTATCGCAATGAATAATCGCTTGGCTGCTTTGGAGATTAGGCAGGGAGTAGCCGTACCTCCTCCATCGAAACCCACCCCGGCAACGCCAAGTCAAGCTGCAGTGCCAATTCCAGCTGCTGAAGCACCGCCTCGTAAAGGCAAACCTGCCAGGGTTAAAGAGCGGGAATGGGAGCAGGTTTTTGGAGGCAGATGGCTGGCAAGAATAGGTGTTCTTGCCCTTGTCATCGGTGTCGCCTTCTTCCTGAAATTTGCCTTTGATAATAACTGGATTGGTCCCACCGGGCGAGTCATTCTGGGTATTATAGCCGGCCTGGCTATGCTTGGACTGGGCTATTACTGGCGCAAGCGGTATCCAATCTTGACCCAGGTCTTAAGTGGCGGCGGTGTCGCTGTTCTCTGCCTCTCTATCTTTGCTGCCTCTGCCATCTATAATATGATTCACTTTTATGTCGCCATTGCCTTTCTATTGCTGGTCAGTACGGCTTCGGCAGCATTAGCCCTTCGCTATAATTCCATGGCTCTGGCTATAATAGGTATACTCGGTGCCTTCATTACCCCCTTTACCCTTGGGATGGGCGAAGCCTGGCAGCTCTTGGCTTATGTCATTGTGGTTGACCTTGGTGTCCTTTTCCTATCCACCTTTCGCAATTGGCGCTGGCTCACCCTTCTGGCATTGGTCTGCTCACTGGTAGTTTTCGGCATCTGGTATGGTGAGTTTGGCAGGACGGTTGGTCTGATCACTGCTGAGGTAGGCATAACACTTATCTTTCTCATCTTCGCCGGTGCCACCACTCTCTTCCACATCATCTGGCGCCGTGTCCCTAAAGCCTTTGACTACGCTCTGATGGTGCTTAATG
>JBAUEM010000003.1:0-2466 GCA_049678605.1 Dehalococcoidia bacterium | reverse complement strand
ATCGAGACCAATGGAACCCTGGTGGACGATGACCTGGCGGAATACCTGAAGCAGAAGGGGGTCTCGTTCATCTCGGTCAGCGTGGATGGAGCCACTGCAGAGGTGCACGACGCTCTGCGGGGTGTGCCGGGAAGCTACCAGGACGCCCTCGACGGTATCCGGGCGTTGGTCAAGGTGGGATACCCCGTCCAACTCATCTGCACCCTGCACCGGGGCAACGTTTCCCAGATGGCGGAGGTTGTGGCGCTGGCCGAACGCCTGGGGTGCGGGTCGGTCAAGTTCAACCACGTCCAACGAGTGGGGCGCGGGGAGCAGTTTGCCGAACAGCAAGGATTAGAGATTCCGGAGATCATCATTCTTTACCATCAGGTCGAGAACGAGCTTTTACCCCAGAGCAAGGTGCGCATTTACTTTGACATTCCATTTGCCTTCTACCCCATTCGCAAGCTGCTCGACGATTCTCTCTGTAGATGCACGGTCAGGAACATCCTGGGCATGCTGGCGGGTGGCGAGTTATCTCTCTGCGGTATCGGCGTTACCGTGCCCGAACTGATCTACGGGCATATGGAGGATGGCAACCTGCGTGAAGTATGGTATTATAGCCCCGGTCTGGCTCTCCTGCGGGAGCAGATCCCGGCTCAGTTGGAAGGCATCTGTGGGCAATGCCTGCACCGGGACCTCTGTCAGGGGGAGTGTGTCGCCAACAATTACCATGTGGCCGGGAGGTTGAATGCCACACACCAGTTCTGCGATCGTGCGGAAGCACTGGAGCTTTTCCCAGCGTCACGGAAGAAACTGCCATCCGGCTAATTTCAGAGAGCAGTCTCAAAAGCATCAATGTTTAGAATTAGGAGAAAGAGATCATGACAGAGATAGGTATGAAACGTTTGTATAAACCGCCTACGGCCAGAGACCTATCAGGCTCTAGCGCAAGTGGCATGATCCCGATGGGGTTTTGTGCCGATGGGACCGAGCCAGCTATTAATACGTGCACAGATGGGTTTATTCCTAAGCAAGATCAGGCGCATTGCGCTCCTACTGGCCTTACTGCAACCTATGCTGGGTGTGCTGGCGGGACCAATGTCATTTCTGTTTGTGAAATCGGCTCAATTGTTCAACCATCCTAACGGCCAGCTCTGAACTATTCTGCGGAGACTTGAGCTGAGCACGTTGACGGCTTCTTTCATCTCTTTTGCTCGTCGGTTGGATGGCGAAGGCGTGGTTAAATCGCTGTCATCGGTCAGGTGCAAGCCATAACCGGGTCGCATTCAGGCCGTTCCAATGCATTCAAGCAGGCTCAATCTTGTTATTAACTCATCAAATCGCTGGAATCACCATCCGGACGGAATCAGATACCTTGCGTCCGTATCTTGAACAGAATCCCTTCAAACAGTTTCGGGTCGGCAATACAGAGCCCGAAGTGTGTTTCCGGTTCCGCACCGTTGATCCTGGTTCCCTGACAATGCCTCCTCTGAGCAGACAGGAGATAGAACGTCTATCTTATTGTTTGTACTATCCACATGAAGGCTGGAAGAGTTCTCTCCTGCGCTCGCCAATGGTTCGTGCCCGGTTGCAGGCGTGCCTGAATCAACCTGAGCAAGTCTCCCTCGAATTGCGCCACTCCACAGTGACGTTTTTCGATTTCGCTCGGCGTAGACTGGATTTCTTCTACACTCCTGATCAGGGGGAGACTCTTGCTAATTGCTATGTGGGACCCAGCATACTTGCACCCTTTTTACCCACTTTCTCGGCAGCCATGGTGCATTGCTCTGGTCTGGTACGTAACCACGCAGCGGCATTGTTCCTGGCTCCAGATGAGGGAGGAAAGACCACAGTCGTACGGCAATCAACAACTGGGACTGTCCTATGCGACGATCAGATCATTCTCCGAAAGGAAGGTGACGTCTTCATGACCCACGGAACTCCCTGGGGGCTGATGACAAGCACCTCTCAGCAGACAAGAGTAGGTGCGTTTTTTCTGCTAGAGCAAGCCAAACGATTTGAGTTGATGCCTATCAAGCCAGTGGCTGCCCTAGATTATCTATGGAATGAGCATCTGGGCTATCGCATTTTCCTCCCCAGGAAGCTGAGGATACGAGCTTTTGAAATCCTCAGCGAAGTCTGTCACCAGGCGCCGGTGTATCGGATGCGCTTCCCGAAAGACTATGTGGACTGGGATGCCATAGATGCCGCATTGGTGACATAGTGCCGGATGAGGCCACTAACCGCTTCTATCGAGGACGCAGCATGACGGGCACCTTTCGTACCAGCGACTACCTGACGGTGGTCCCCGCGGGTCTGGCGGATGTCCGTCCCGGGGACGTGGTGGTCTATCACCGGCAGGATCGCCGGTAGAATGCGGATGAGCTGTTGTATCGCATCGTGGCTGCCACATACCGCGCTCTTTCCTGCCCATCTTTTCGGAAGCCACGATCCACAGCGCCGCAGTGGTAATTAATGGTGCAG
>JBAUEM010000002.1:0-10437 GCA_049678605.1 Dehalococcoidia bacterium | reverse complement strand
TTCCTGGAACGAGCGGTATGGAGCTTGCCTGCCACATCGCCTATCTTTTCAAACAACCCCGCCTCAATGTTCATATGTATATCCTCAAGCTCAGTTTTGAATTGAAACTTCCCTTGTTCGATTTCCTTTCGAATGGAATTGAGCCCCTTGATTATCTTTTCAGCCTCGCTCTCGGCTATTATCCCCTGCTTTGCCAGCATCCGGGCATGAGCGATGCTTCCCTCGATGTCCTGGCGGTATAGCCGCCGGTCAAAGGGAATAGATGCCACGTATTCTTGCACCAGCTTATTGGTGTCTTTCCCAGATCGGCTATGCGAATAATTCATCTGTATCTTCCTCAAGGGAGTGGATGTAGCAACTGATAGCTTCCTTGATGTTTTTTATTGCTTCTTTTTTTGTCTTTCCCTGGCTGACGCAACCAGGCAAGCTCGGGCACTCCACTACCCAATAGCCATCCTCACCGGGATATAAAATAACCTCTCGCATTTCCCTTCCTATCGAACTCTATCAGCACTTTGTAGTTCTGGCTTCAGCTATTATACCTTGTTTTGCCGGTATTTTTAACAGTAGCACTAACCTCCCGTGTCATTGCGAGCCCCGACTTGTCGGGGCGTGGCAATCTCTGGGATTGTGGAGCTTGTTCTGAAGCATAAGCGAGGAATGTCAATCCTTCCAGTGACAGACAGAGATATGGAGAGGAAGGGTTAACTACTTTATGTGATATAATCGGAGCAAGGGCAGACCAGGTAAAGGTGGCCAGACTACCGCAGGTTATTGGCATGGTCAATAGAAAATCGCTTATTCCTGTCGACAGGATTGAGAAGGCAATTCTGTTAATCCGTGGGCAAAAAGTTATGCTCGATGCTGACCTGGCGGAGCTTTATGGTGTCGAGACGAGGGTTTTAGTCCAAGCAGTCAAACGTAATCTGGAGCGCTTCCCTGAAGATTTCATGTTCCAGCTTAACAAAGATGATGTTGATTTTCTAAGATCACAAATTGTGACCTTAAAGAAAGGGCGCGGGCAACACAGCAAATACCTGCCGTACGCCTTTACTGAACAGGGAGTTGCCATGCTATCTAGTGTCTTGCGTAGCTGGCGTGCTATCCAGGTAAATATTGAGATAATGCGGGCCTTTATCCGCTTACGGCAGATGCTTGCAAGCCATGTCGAGCTTGCTCGCAAGCTAGATGCCATTGAAAAGAAGTATGATGCTCAATTTAAACAGGTGTTTGAAGCTATTCGTCAGCTTATGGCGCCGCCGGAACCGAAACGGCGCCCCATAGGATTTCGAAAAGGTGACGAATGAAATCACGGTCTGTGATGTCAAGATCGTATTTAGGTATAGAAATACCCAAGAAGCTGGTGGACAAGAGCCAGGCTTACTTCTGGACAAAACGGTGGCAGGAAGGCGAGAGGGAGGCTGATGAAGACATCAAGGCCGGGCGTGTTAAGACCTTTGACTCAGTTGATGAGCTTATCAAAGATTTAGAGCAGGAATGAGGTAACTAATCCCCGAAAGGGGATTGAAATGTCATAATTACGGCTACACCATTGCTATACCTTGTTTTGCCGGTATTTTTAACAGGAGCATCTGCTTGAAGCCTGAGGACACCGCGCCTGTCTAAACTTTTTGACGAAATGTATAACCTAACAATCGTGCATTGTAGTATACTTGAATGCGAAGCTATTTGATCGAACCTACGACACAATAAAGGTACTTCCAACTTATCTTTCGTTATACTACAATAAGATAGGTATTATCTAAACCTCGAAGACAGGTGGCTTAGGGTGGTGCTTATGAAACCTGAGGAAAAGGCAAGGCAGAAAATCGACCAGCTACTGAAAGCTGCCGGCTGGGCTGTTCAGGAACGAGAGCAACTGAATCTAAGTGCCTCGTTGGGGGTGGCGGTGTGCGACCTCTCGCTGAAAACAGGACCAGCCGACTACGTACTTTTCGTTGATGGAAAACCTGTCGGTGTCGTTGAGGCTAAACCTTTAGGTACTACTTTGAGCGGTGTAGCCGAACAGTCTGGTGGTTACCTAGCCAGCATCCCCGAAAGCTTACCACATGTGGAGGAACCCCCGCCCTTTGGCTATGAGAGCACCGGCGTCGAGACGTATTTCAGAGACTTGAGAGATCCAGAACACCGCTCTCGCCCTATCTTCAGTTTCCATCGACCTGAAATACTCCAAGAATGGCTATCTCAGCATGACACCCTGAGAGCCAGACTCAAAAACATGCCTCCTCTGATAACCGATGGACTCAGAGATTGCCAGATTGAAGCTATCACCAACCTGGGGAAATCCTTTGCCGAAGCCAGGCCACGCGCCCTTATCCAGATGGCTTCTGGCAGCGGCAAAACCTACACCGCTGTCAGTTTTGTCTATCGCCTTATAAAATTCGCAAATGCCAGAAGAGTCCTTTTCCTCGTTGATAGAAGTAACCTTGGCCGCCAGGCCAGAAGCGAGTTCCAGAATTACACCACACCCGACGACGGTAGAAAATTCACCGAGCTCTACAACATCCAGCACCTTACCTCCAACACCTTAGACCCCGTAAGCCGCGTCTGCATAACCACCATCCAACGGCTTTACTCTATGCTTAAAGGAGAGCCGGAGTTCGATGCCGAACTTGAAGAACGCTCTCTCTTCGATATATCGCCGGCAATTTTTCCCGCAAGAGAAATTGCCTATAACCCCACCATACCCATAGAGACCTTCGATTTCATCATAACCGACGAGTGCCATCGCTCCATCTATCACCTTTGGCGCCAGGTGTTCGAGTATTTCGATGCCTTCATCATCGGGCTCACTGCGACTCCCTCAAAGCAAACCTTGGGCTTCTTTAACCAGAACCTTGTTATGGAATACAGCCACGAGCGCGCCGTAGCCGATGGCGTCGGCGTCGGTTATGATGTCTACCGCATCATAACGGATATCACCAAGCACGGCAGCCTGGTGAAAGCAGGTTTTTGGGTAGACAAGCGGCATAAGCTCACCCGTAAGGTTCGCTGGGAGCAACTGGATGAAGACCTCGATTATCCCCCGGAGCAGCTTGACCGCTCAGTAGTATCCCCAGACCAGATAAGAACGGTAGTTAAGACCTTCAGGGACAAGCTATTCACCGAAATATTCCCCGGCAGAACCGAGGTTCCCAAAACGCTCATCTTTGCCAAGGATGACTCCCACGCTGAAGATATCGTCCACATTGTCAGAGAAGAGTTCGGCAAGGGCAACGAGTTCTGCAAAAAAATCACCTATAAAACCACCGGCGAGAAAACTGAAGACCTCATCGCCAGCTTCCGCAATTCATACAACCCTAGAATTGCCGTAACCGTCGACATGATTGCCACCGGCACCGATATCAGACCTCTCGAGTGCGTCATATTCATGAGAGATGTCAAATCTCGCATCCTCTTCGAGCAGATGAAAGGCCGTGGCACTCGCACCATCTTGCCTACCGAATTTCACAGTGTTAACCCCGATGCCACCCATAAGACCCACTGTGTCATCGTCGATGCCATCGGCGTCTGCGAGAGCGATAAGACGGACTCGCGTCCGCTCGATAGGAAAAAGGACATTCCCTTCGATAAGCTTCTCCAGTCCGTCGCCCTGGGAAATAGAGACCAAGATACCCTGTCTTCTCTGGCAAGTCGGCTTGCCCGGCTCGACAGACAACTCGAAGACCCGGACAAGGGACAAATTCAGACTGCCGCCCAGAGCGTTTCACTGAAAGATATGGTGAATCGCTTACTCGACGCGTTAGACCCTGACAAGCAGATAGACAGGGCAAAGGAGCTTTTCAATACAGAAGAACCGACCAAATCACAAGTGGAAAAGGCTTACCACGGGCTAGCCAAAACTGTTTGTACGCCTTTCGATAATCCAAAACTGCGCGAACTCCTCATCGAACTCAAGAAAAAAAGCGAGCAGGTTATTGATACCGTCAGCCAGGACAAGCTCATCTTCGTCGGCTTTGACCCCCAGGCCAAACAAAAGGCTCAAGCCATTGTTGATACCTTTAGAAAGTTTATTGAAGACAACAAGAACGAACTTATTGCCCTCCAGATACTCTACAGCCAGCCCTATGTCAAGCGCCATCTTACCCACAGCTCTATAAAGCAGCTCGCCGAGGCTATTAAAAAGCCACCCTACAAGCTCACCCCCGAGCTTCTCTGGCACGCCTATGAGCAGCTCGAAAGCTCCAAGGTCAGGGGTGCTGGCCCTCAAAAGCTGCTCACCAACATTGTCTCCCTTATCCGCTTCGCTGTCGGCTGGGCTAATGTGCTTGAACCTTTCTCCGAGACCGTCGACCGCCGATTCGACTACTGGCTTTCTGTCCAGCGGGGGCTTGGCAGGCAATTCAATTCAGAGCAGATGCTATGGCTCAGCATGATAAAAGGGCACATCGCTACCTCTCTGACCATTGGAGTCGACGATTTCGAGTTACCTCCTTTTGCTCAAAAGGGTGGCGCCGTCAGGGCAAATGCTGTCTTTCAGCAACAACTCGATAAGGTTCTTGAAGAGCTAAATAAGGAGCTGGTGGCATGAATGACGAGGTAACTAGCTTGCCTGAACTGCCGAGGGGTTGGACGCGGATAACAGTGAAAGATGTCAGCATTTTAGTAACCAAGGGGTCTACTCCCACCTCTTACAACTTCGACTACGTTCCAGCCGGAATCAACTTTATAAAGGTTGAAAACCTCAGAAACGGCAGACTGGACAGATCCTCTCTATCAGAGTTTATAACAAAGGATACGCATGACTTCCTGAAACGGTCACAACTTGTTAAAGACGATATCCTATTCTCTATTGCGGGGACAATAGGTAAGGTTGCAATTGTCCATAGCGATGACCTACCAGCAAATATTAATCAGGCTATAGCTATCATCCGCTGCCCTTGGGAGTTCGTTAATCCAGACTACCTAAAGATAGTGTTCAATTCACAAATAGCTCGTTCGTCACTAGAGAGACAACCAAGGGGCGTCGGAATGAATAATGTGAGTCTGGGTGACGTGAAGAATATTGCGTTCCTCCTTCCTCCACTCCCCGAGCAGCAACGTATCGTCGCCAAAATTGAGGAGCTTTTCACTAGGCTAGATGCCGGCGTCGAAGCGCTAAATAAAATAAAATCCCAGCTCAAGCGCTACCGCCAATCCGTCCTCAAACACGCCTTCGAAGGCAAACTGACCGAAGAATGGCGCCAAGCCCATAAAGACGGGCTCGACCCCGCCTCCATTCTCTTAGAGCGCATCAAGCAACAACGCCACGAAGCCGCCAAAGACAAATTCAAGGAACTGCCTCCGCTGGACACCCCCAACCTGCCAGGGCTGCCAGAAGGCTGGGTGTGGACAAGGATGGGGGAGGCTTGCCTCGTTCAGGGTGGGTATGCTTTCAAGAGCAAAGATTACAAGAATAGTGGAATACCGCTACTACGGATTTCGAACATTAGTGAGCATAAAGTTACATTTGACAAGGATACAGTTTTTTTGGAGGCTGAATGCAAAGAGAAATACACTGATTTCTTAGTGATGAGTAACGATATAGTAATAGCGTTATCTGGTGCTACAACTGGAAAATTTGGCATTTACGATAAGCATGAGATTGCATTGTTAAATCAGCGTGTTGGGCGCTTGAAATACTACTGTCCTGACTTAGTGTCGATCCTATATTTCTTCTACTATATGGAAGTAATAAGGCAGGATATTCTAAAAAGAGCCTACGGCGCAGCTCAGCCAAACATTAGCACTGGTGACCTAGCCGAATTTATGGTTCCACTTCCACCGCTCCCTGAGCAGCACCGCATCGTCGAAGAAGTCGAGCGCCGCTTCTCCGTAGCCGACCAAATCGAAAAAACCGTTGACCATAGCCTCAAGGAGGCCGAAAGGCTGCGCCACAGCATCCTGAAAAGAGCCTTCGAGGGTAAGCTCGTTCCCCAGGACTCCAACGACGAGCCCGCCGAAAAATTGCTGGAGAGAATTAGACAGGGGAGAGCAAGGCAACAGACTGAGCGCAAGCCCGCAAAGAGCAGCAGAAATAAGTCGAACACAAAACAAATGAGGTTGGTGTAAAATGGCTAATCAATCAACCGCAATCGTCCAGAAAGTCTGGAACTACTGTAACGTCCTTCGCGATGACGGCGTCAGCTATGGCGACTATGTGGAGCAGCTAACCTATCTCCTCTTTCTAAAAATGTCTGATGAGCAAACAAAGCCGCCTTTCAATAAGCCACCAACCATCCCCAAAGGCTTTGATTGGCAAAGCCTTCTGAGTAAGGGCGGCACTGAGTTGGAAACCCACTATCGCCTCATGCTCGAAACTCTGGGCAAAGAGCCAGGCATGCTCGGAATCATCTTCCGCAAATCTCAAAGCCGAATTCAAAGCCCTGCCAAGCTCAAACGCCTCATCGAACTCATCAACACTGAAACCTGGGTTGGCCTGGACATAGACGTTAAGGGCGATATCTACGAAGGACTTCTGGAGAAAAACGCAGAAGACATCAAAAGCGGCGCCGGCCAGTACTTCACTCCTCGCCCTCTTATCAAAGCAATCGTTGAGGTTATGAGGCCTGAGCCAGGAATGACTATCTGCGACCCCGCTTGCGGCACCGGTGGCTTTTTGCTTGCTGCCTACGATTTCATTTCCAAAAACTATCAGCTGGACATAGACCAAAAGAGGTTCCTTAAATTCAACGCGTTCAAAGGCAAAGACATCGTGGATGCCGTTGTCAGGCTCTGCGTCATGAATCTCTATCTCCATGGCATTGAAACCCCGGTTGAGTCCGGTGATAGCCTTATAGCTGACCCCGGTGAACGCTTTGATATGGTGCTCACCAATCCTCCCTTCGGTAAAAAAAGCAGCTACACTATATTCAATGGCGAAGGTAAAGCTGACAGGGAAGCACAGATTTATGAACGCCCAGACTTCTGGGCTACCACCTCAAACAAACAATTGAACTTCCTTCAACACGTGAAGACACTTCTAAAAATCAATGGCAGAGCTGTCATTGTTGTGCCTGACAATGTTCTATTTGAAGGTGGTGCCGGCGAGACAGTAAGGAGGAAGCTGCTTTACGAGTGTGATGTGCACACACTTCTGAGATTTCCCACTGGTGTATTCTATGCCCAGGGCGTCAAGGCAAATATTCTCTTCTTCGACCGCAAACCTGCCAGCGAAAAGCCCTGGACGGATAAACTCTGGATATACGACTTCCGCACCAACATGCACTTCACCCTTAAAACCAATACCTTAAAATACGAGGACCTTCTAGACTTTGTGAAATGCTACAACCCCCAGAACCGCCACGAGCGCAAAGAAACCGAGCGCTTCCACGTCTTCACCTACGAGGAGCTGATACAAAGGGACAAAGTAAATCTCGACATATTCTGGCTCAAAGACGCGAGCCTCGAAGACTCAGCGAATCTGCCAGACCCGAACATCCTCGCCCGTGAAATCGCCGAAAACCTCGAATCCGCCCTCGACCAATTCACCACTATCCACCAGAATCTAGCAGAGACTTAAAATTCCAGGGACACCATGCCAATTAGGCCTACTACAAATCAGGTATTACTTCCCCAGAATACCAAGACAAGCACGGCCGCAATGGCCAAATCATCTCGTTGTACGCAATCTACGGACAAACTGTATCAGCACGATTATCAGGAGTAGGATTGTCGCTATTAAGACTATGGCTGCTGAACCTGAGTTGGTTGCTGCTATTGAAGAAGATAGGCTTACTCCGCTGGCCGCCACGAAAAACTCTACGAGAAGAAATTCCAGAAGATCAAAAATACTAGTACGCATTCTGTTACCTCCTTACAGTGATCAATAGTGATTATCTTAAATCATCTATAGCGATATTGTCTAGTGCAACAGACCCACTCCTGATTGCCCACGAGAGGTAGAAAGTAAACGAGAAGGATGACGTAGAGACACTCTTCTCGCCCCTTGTTGCCTTGGTATTGTTCAGCATCAACGAAAGATGTATAATCTGCTCATTCGCAAGTGTGCTTTCAGGCCGAAGGTCGTCTTATCATTGGCTATCAGTGGATGGTGAGAGTATGTCACAGCCAGCGACAATCAAGATATTCCTAGCCAGAGGGAACCCCGATGCGCTCAGAACCGCTGAGATATCTAACTGGACCGGCAAAGCGATAGCAGCACCTCGAACTGAGTTGAAGGAGCTTCTCGACAGAGAAGAACTTGATAGGCCGGGGGTGTACATCCTTGTGGGCACCGATCAGCAATCAAACGAGCCAGCACTATATATCGGTGAGGCTGAGTCTGTGGCTAAGCGAATAAGGGGGCATTCCGAAAGAGACTTCTGGAGTACTGCAATCGCCTTTGTTAGCAAAGACGACAATCTAACCAAAGCTCATAGTAAATACCTGGAGGGCAAGCTCATCGAAAAGGCTACCAAAGCCGGACGTGCAATACTGATGAACTCAGTCACAAGTAGATCGAGGCTCCCCGAGTCGGATTCAGCCGAAATGGACGTATTCCTAGATAACATTCATCAGCTCTTGCCTGTCCTCGGCGTCAGTTACTTCAGAACCAGGCAGGAACAGACAGCTACCGAGAAAGAACTGTTGTATTGTAGGATTAAGGGGCTAGTTGCCAAGGGTAAACGCAGTCCTACAGGATTCGTGGTATTCAAGGGGTCGCAGGCGGTGGCGCAACACAGGCCGTCAGCCACGACCATTAAGATAAAACGGGAACAACTCATAGCTCCTGGCATCCTTAAGCCTGAAGGCAACTACCTAGTTTTCACCAAAGATTTTGAGTTCGGAAGCCCGAGCACAGCCGCAGGTATTATCAGGGGTGGCAATGCCAATGGATTAGATCAGTGGAGAAATACTGAAGGCAAATCACTCAAGGAGTTGGAGACAACGATACCACAAGATAAATAGCAGGGTGATCCGGAGGAGGATTGGAGGGCTGCACCATCACTTTCAATTGAGACGGCGGTGGTTATTGCCAAAAAAGTAAAGGAGCATATTTCATGTCAAAAATCAGAACGCAAACTGGTAGCTATGCATACGCCAAATATCAACTTAAACGAGCACTGCTAGAAAACGCTGTAGAGGACAACTACACAAGCAAAGACCGCGAAGAAGCATTAGAGTTCTTTGGAGGATGTGCTTTTTGTGGCAGTACGCCAGCACCCAGAAATGACCACCTAGTCCCGGTTTTCGAATGCGGAGACCGTGTTCGCAAGAATATCGTTCCTGCATGCCAACCATGTGATGATTCAAAAGGGAAAAAAGGATACCGTGAATGGATGCAGACATCACGTTCTTCACGCTCATTGAAGAAATTCCGAAGACTTTCAGATGCAGAAATAGAAGCACGTATCAGGTTAATTGAAAAATGGCAGTCAGACTACAAACCAAAAACGGAAGCAGAGTTGTTTGGTAAAGACTATGACAAATACCTAGAGATACTGCAAAGAATGGACGAACTCCGTGCTGAGGCCAGGCAATTAACGGATGGTGTTAAAGCAAGAAGAAATGCCACTAGATCGGTAGAAAATACATTAGTGTCACAGAAAAAAGGTGAATCTAGTTACGCAGACGAAATCCGCCAGTTCGTTCTCAAGAATTATATCCTTCCCGCGCGCAAACGCGGTGCCAAGACCGTCACTGTTAACGCCGGGGATGTGCACAATCAAATGGGTTTCGTTAATCGGCTTCCAAACGTATGTCAGGCGCTAGGGAGAAAGAAATTTCAGAAACTGGCAAACGTCGAGAAGCCGGTAAGAAAGGGACCTCCGCAAGGAAGTACTACCTGTTTCACCTATGAATTGTGAATCCCCCCTCAATTCCAAAATCCCAGAGACACCATACCAATCAGGCCTACTACAAATCAGGTATTATGTCCCCAGAATACCATAGTAGTATATAGGGTTCTTGAAGAGAATTAATGGACAATGATAATCAGGCAGACCGAACGTCAATTCTATAAAGATTGCTTTTGCCTCCCCGTTTTCCCCAATGGGGTTCGATTACCACCTTATCGCTGTAAGTTAAAGCCCCTGCAACATGCCGAATGAGGTTGAGTGCCTCTCCAGAATCAAGTTGCACGCGGGCACTGTATTTCTTGTGATTAACCTCACCTCTGACGATCCCTGAGTGGCTCTTCTTCCTTGGCATTTGTGTCCTCCTTATCTTTTAATAGGCCTTTTCATTAATTATATATCCCAATAGAAGACCTTGTCAAACACATAGATCTGCCATTATAAACAAATAATACTGTTACAAATTTCAGGGACACCATACCAATTAGGCCTACTACAAATCAGGCATTATGTCCCTAGGTGATTCTGAGTATTATCCCGACTATAGCAAAAAGTAAAGTAAGATTCCATGCTGTTATGACCGAGTAAAACAATGGCCCAGGTTTCCCGGTTTCCTCCATTGTTATTTTTCGGTATTGTC
>JBAUEM010000001.1:0-17682 GCA_049678605.1 Dehalococcoidia bacterium | reverse complement strand
CGCATCCCTTTGTGCTTTCTGACTTGCACATTTGCATAACCTCCTTCATTGCCCACTCTAGACCTACTTTCATGAACTACTCATTGAGAGCAGTTGTCATCGTAATTGTAGCACTTGCCGAGGAATTGCTCGCTTCAGTTTGGCCGGTACTTACCTCGTTATCAGAAATGTTACTATCTGTAAGTGAAGCACCAGTATCAGACACCCCCGACATGGATAACCCAGCTAGTATCACTACCAGGGCAACCAAAACGATTAGCCTCTTCACTTCTGCTACCTCTCAACCCTGTTGCGGCCAAGAATACAGCAAGTCAGAAACGTTGCTTTCATTGGCCCTTAATAATATCCATAGTAAGCCAACTAGCGGACACAGTCAATACCGCTATTTCACACAAAAGTCAGAAAAGTGCAATCCCCTTTCGAGGATTAGGGCTTCCGAGACAACCTTTGGCTTAGCACCACATAGTAATTAAGGCTGGCAAAGGTATTTCTCAAATCGAATAGGGTCGAGGTTAACTCCTCGACCCTATTCTTTACTCTAGAGTAACAATCCAAGCTAATGTGCAATTTCACCATCAGGTGTACTCTGGACCTCTGCCTCGCCGCCTCATTGCCCAGGCAGCCAGTGCCACTGAAACCAGCGCCACCAAGCCTATTATGGCTATCTTCTCAGCCAGAGTGCTATATGAAATGCCGCCCTCCAACTGAGGCGAGGCTTTTCGCTTCGCTCAGAATAACACCTCCGCCCTGTCGTTACGAGGCACCCTTCTTACTGTGTCATTATGAGGCTGGCGAAGTCAGTCAAAGCAATCCCATTGGGTAGAACGTAGGAATAAGAATAGAGTTGACCCTGTAGCACTCATATAGCACCACTTGGGATACACCGTCCCGGGCTCCTTAAGATGCATTCTTCAAGACGAATAAGACTATTTCCAAAGCTAATTGCAATAGTGTTGCATTTAGTCTTCTCATCAGGTAAAATACCGCCATGGTTCAAGACTCAATTCGAACTTTGCAAGCTCAGGGGCACAAGGCAACCAAGCCACGGAAGCTGGTGCTCGAGGTGCTGGAAGAAACCGAAAAACCGCTTTCCCCTTACGATATACAGGGGATTTTGCGAACGAGGGGCAAATATCTGAACCACGTTACCATCTACCGCATACTCGATTTGCTTTGCAGCCTCAATCTAGCGCACAAAGTGCTATCCAGCGGCGGATTTGTGAAGTGTAGCTTAGATGCTATAGAAGGCTGCCATCGCTTCATGGTCTGCCAGCACTGCGGAGCCATTCGAGAATTCGCTGACAAAGAATTGTGCCAAGAGGAAAACGACTTCGCCCGGAATTTTGGCTTTCATACCGAACATCATCTCTCCGAATTCTCCGGACTCTGCTCCCAATGTTACAGGAAATAGCTCATTAGCAAAATAAGAAATGGTCAGGCGAATAACAAAAGAACTCAAAGAGCATATCCCTTTCACAGCCCTTGGCGCTCTTACGGGAATTATCATCATAGCCATAGTAGTTTTATGCAACGTTCCTCACCATATTTCTGACACTATTTTTCACACCTTACACCCAGTCCATGTGTTATTGAGCGCACTTGTAACCACTGCTATGTACATGAAATACAAGAAAGGCAAGGTCTGGGCTGTGATTTTGATTGGCTGGACAGGCTCGATCGGTATAGCCACGATAAGCGATGCCCTAATTCCTCACCTAGGAGGAACATTACTCCATGTCCAAATGGAGCGTCATATCCCCTTTATTGAGCACTGGTGGATAAATCTCTTCGCGCTGGCTGGCATTGGAATCGGCTATTGGAAGCAAACAACCAGAATCCCACACTTTGGACACGTGTTGTTAAGTACCTGGGCATCCTTATTCTACATCATGGCATTTGGAATAGCTACTGATTGGATTCCTTTGCTTCCTTTTATCTTCCTGATTTTATTTCTGGCAGTCTGGATTCCTTGCTGCCTGAGCGACATCGTATATCCCCTTTTATTCCTGGGGAAGGAGCCGGAGTTACCTTTGCCAGAAAGACGAAAAATTGCCAGCTAAAAAGTCGTCTACACCTGTGCTATTATATACGGGTACCCTCGATTACGGAGGCAGCTTGTTCGATTTGTTAAAAAAGACTGAACCAGGAGTAAAAAGAGGCAAGGAAACCTGGTTTGGCAAGATAGCTAATATTTTTAACCGGGACGCTTTCGGAGACGAAGTCTGGGAGGAATTGGAAGCGTTGCTTGTCTCGGCTGATGTTGGTGTAGAGACTACGAGCAAACTCCTGAGTAAAGTCAAACAGCGGGTGAAAACAGACAGGCTTTCAGATGTATCTCAGATACGGGAAGCTTTGAAAGAGGAGATGGTAAGCTTATTAAGCATCACCCAGAGAGCAAATCCGATTCCTGAGCAAAGTGGAGAATCCCCTTGTATCATTCTTGTGGTCGGGGTTAATGGCTCGGGCAAGACGACGAGCATTGCCAAGCTGGCCTATGGTTTCACTTCGCAGGGAAAGCGAGTTATCATGGCAGCAGCAGATACCTTCCGGGCAGCAGCTATTGAGCAGCTTAAACACTGGGGAGGGAAAGTAGATGCCGAAGTCATCGCCCATCAACCAGGTGGCGACCCCGGAGCAGTTGCCTATGATGCCGTTCAGGCCGGCTATAGCCGCCATGCTCAAGCGGTGATTATCGATACTGCTGGTCGCCTTCATACCAAGTTCAATCTCATGGAAGAACTCAAGAAGATAAAGAGAGTGGTAGCTAAGCACGATGCTTCAGCCCCTCATCAAGTTTTGCTGGTAATGGACGCTACCACAGGGCAAAATGGACTGGCTCAGGCTAAACATTTCACCGAAGCTGTAGACGTCACCGGTATTTTCCTGGCCAAGCTGGATGGCACAGCCAGAGGCGGCATAATATTTGCCATTTGCGACCAGTTAAACATACCTATTTCTTATATTGGTACTGGTGAAAAATTACAGGACATGGCTCCCTTTGATGCTGAAGTCTTTGTTAATGCTATCTTCTCTTAAACCGAAAGGAAAAAATAAATGCTCACTATCAGTATAAACCCCGTAGCCTTCACCATTGGCTCCCTAACGGTACGGTGGTATGGGATTATGATTGGTGTAGCGGTTTTAGTACTGTTAGCCATCATGCTCAAGGAAGCCAAAAGGCTAGGCATCACCCGTGATCCCTACAGCCTTTTCCTTTGGGGTATTCTTGGCGGCTTTATCGGAGCCCGGCTAGCATATGTAATCTATGACTGGGAGCATTTCATAGCGAACCCTCGAGAGATTATCGGCTTTGCTGGCCTTGCTCAAAACGGGATGATTATCGGCGCCATTGTGGCAGCGTTGATCTATATGAGAGTAACGAGAATGCGCTTCCCCACCCTACTTAGTATAGGCGATGCCGTTGCTGTTGGGATGCCTTTAGCTCTAGGTATAGGCAGGATTGCTTGTACCATAAACGGCTGCTGCTCTGGCAAGCTCAGTCCTTTTCACTATTTCCCGGGGGCTGTGATTTATGCTCCCCCTCCACCCGGCACTCCTCTTCAAGATTGGTATTACCTCTCCAGCCAATATTGGGGGGTTCCGATTTACCCCACTCAGATTTATCATTTACTATGGGGTCTGATAGTTTTTGCTATTGTCTGGCGACTTCGGGGAAAATTTAAACCCGAAGGCTGTCTTGCGTTCTTTTGTTTTTGCCTTTTTGCCGCCGGTGATTTTGGCGTGAGGTTTTTCCGTATTGGCGAACCATTGCTCGGGGGTCTTTATCAAGCCCAAGTTCTTGACTTAGCAATATTGGTGGTGTTTTTGCCCTGGCTTATTATCAGAATGCGCCGATTCAAAAAACAGGCTTTGGTGACCGAGCTTGCTAACGAGGCTGAGCAGGAGCAAAGTCACGAAGGTTAAGGCCCAGCACCTCCTCACCATTCCAGCGACTTTTCTCCAGGTTATACACAATATCTATGTAAGATGGGATTTCCTCCCGTTTTCTCTGCGACTCAAAATCTACAGCTTGCCAGGTTATGTTTCCTTGTTTGAGTTTTAGTCTCAGCCATTCGCCCTGGTTGCCGAAGTTACGACACTCGATTACCTCGACCTGCCGGGTGAGAAAGGTCGGCTGTGGGTTGCCTCGACCAAAAGGGCTCAATTTTTGCATAAGGTTAAAGGTCTTTCCACTAAAAGTAGATAAGGGAAGCTCGGCATCAATCACTATTTCCGGGCGAAGGGCAAGATGACCTAATTGGTCCGTAGCCAGTCTGGTAATCCGTTCCTCTAGCTGAGCCAAATTTTGGCGCGTTACGGTGAAGCCAGCGGCTAAGGGATGGCCACCAAAAGCGGTAAGCAAGTCATGGCATTCTTCTAAAGCAGACACAATATTGAACTCAGCTATGCTACGACAGCTACCCTGACATAGCTCAGGGCCTAAACTGATGATAATGGCGGGCTTGTAAAATTCATCTGCTAACTTGCCGGCAACAAGCCCGATGACACCGATGGAGTAACTTTCGTCACCTTCCATAAGCACCGGCAGGTGTAGTCTGGCGGCTAGTTTCTCCCTCGCTCGGCTTAATACTTCCTTGGTTAATTTTTGCCGCTCGGCATTCTTTTCCTCTAGCTCCATGGCCAGGAGGCGAGCTTCCTCTGGTGACTGAGTGGTGAGCAACTGGTAGCTGGTGGAGGCATTGTCCATCCTGCCAGCAGCATTGAGGCGAGGCCCTAGTGTCCAGGAGATATCTTCAGCATCAAGTTCACCTGGCCTCAGCCTCGCCAATTTAACCATTTCTTGAATTCCCACGCGGGAGCTATTATTAAGCTCTCTCAGCCCTTCCTTCACCAGGTAACGATTCTCACCAACAAGGGTAACTAAATCGGTAACAGTGGCCAAAACTACTAAGTCCAGAAATTTGGCTAGCCATTTCTCCTTGCTATCTTTGTGAAATAACGCTTGCAGAAACTTGAAGGCAACGCCAGCACCGGCCAAATCCGGATAGGGATACACTGAATCCTTTCGCTTCGGGTCAATTACAGCTACGGCTTGAGGCAGGTTTCCTAATGGAATGTGATGGTCGGTGATAATCATATCTATTCCCATGTCTTGAGCCTGTTTTACCTCTGTAAGGTCAGTTACGCCACAATCAACAGTGATGACCAAATCTGCCCCCTGGGCATGAAGCTTCTCCAGAGCTGAAATCTTTAATCCGTGGCCTTCATTGAAGCGGTCAGGAATATAGGGAATAACTTCAGCACCAAGCCATGATAGTCCCCCGACAAGAATAACTGTGGCTGTAACACCGTCAACATCAAAGTCACCATAGACGGCAATCTTTTCCTGGGCAAGCACGGCCTTATAGACTCTGCTTACAGCCTGTGATATATCAGGAAGGAGGAAGGGATTACCCTCCAGCCTACGGTCAGCAGACAAAAAAGGTTCGATTTCTTCTGACTTAACACCACGATTGTAGAGAAGTTGCGCAATTAGAGGAGAAAGGTCAGAAGCATTCAAGTATTCATCAGGCACTGGAGGCAGGATTTTCCATTGAGTCCGTTGATTCAATTTCGCACCTTAGTTTAATGTCCTTGGTTAGAATCGCTAACTATATCACAGAAAAGGCTTTAACAAAATGTCTTTGCGAGCGAAGCGAAGCAATCTCACATCCTTTTTAGAGATTGCCACGTCGCCTGCGGCTCCTCGCAATGACAGGTGGGGCTTCCTAATCGGCAAAACCACGGATTAAGAGTAATTTGACCATGCAGCCAGGCAATAAATATAATTCATATAAATGAAGGTGGCTTTCTACACATTAGGTTGTAAGCTCAATCAGGCCGAGACGGAATCTCTGGCTAATCGTTTTAGCAAAGCCGGATTTCAACTTGTTACCCCCGGTGAAGGGGCAGATATTTATATTACCAATACCTGCACAGTCACCCATATTGCCGACCGCAAGTCACGCCACTGGCTCAGGCTGGCAAGGCGAAGAAATCCCCAGGCCCTAATTATCGCCACTGGCTGCTATGCCCAAAGAAATCGTCAAGAGCTAGCTCAGCTTGCTGACTTCGTAGTTGATAACAAAGAGAAAGAGCACCTGCTCGCCTTTACCCAAACCCTCTCCCTTCAAGGGAGAGGACTGGGTGAGGGTGAAACAAAGCAATCTCAGATGCTCGCTGCCACCGTTAGGACTCGTAGCCTGATAAAGATTCAAGATGGCTGTCATAGCCCCTGCACATATTGCATTGTTCCCAAAGTAAGACCCCACGCATACTCCTTGCCCGCTTCCCAGATAATTGACGAAGTGAAGCAAAAGGTAGCCCTCGGTTACAAAGAAGTTGTTCTCACCGGGACAAAAGTTGGCAGCTATAAAGACGACGGCGCTGACCTCAGGGATTTGGTTCAGCGTATTCTCACCAGTACCGGCATTGAGAGATTACGTCTTTCGTCTTTACAGCCTTCGGAAATATCCTCTGAATTTCTTGCCTTGTGGCAGGATGAAAAGCTTTGTCGGCATTTCCACTTAGCGCTACAAAGTGGAAGTGAGACCGTGCTTCAAAGGATGAGGAGGAGCTACTCTCTGTACCAATATCAGAGAACAGTAAATTTGATTAAAGAGATGATACCAGAGGTAGCCATCACCACAGATATCATGGTTGGTTTCCCTGGGGAAAGCGCTGAAGAGTTTGAACAGAGCTACTCTTTTTGCCAGCAAGCTGGTTTCGCTAACATCCATGTCTTCCCCTTCTCACCCCGCCCCGAGACAGCGGCAGCCAGGATGCCCGAGCAGATAAAAGACAAAGTTAAAGCAGAGCGCAACCAGCGGATGCTAGGGCTATCTCGAAGCTCCCAGCACCGCTTCTGTGAGCAATTCTTGGGGCAAACTATGCCGGTCCTGTGGGAGAAGGAAACCGGTCCCGGAAGCGGTATATACTCAGGGCTGACCAGCAACTACATCAGGGTATTTACTCGCAGCGAAAAGTCCCTTAGCAACGAGATAACACCTGTTAAACTGGTAGAATTTCATAACCAGGGAATATGGGGAGAGGTGATTGATAAAAATCCAGGTTAAGGTAAAGCCCAATTCCAAGACCGAAGAGCTTAGCGGGGAAGGCGATAGCTTTACAATCAAGGTCAAAGAACCGCCGCAGGAAGGCAAGGCCAACCAGGCAGTCATCAAATTACTAGCAGAGCATTTCGGCGTTTCCCAAAGCCAGGTCAGGATTCTCAGCGGCCTTAGGAGCAGGAATAAAGTCGCTGAGGTTGCGGAAGAGTAAGGTACAAGTCTTTTCTCTAAACAAGGTGGCCCGGTAGTTTTAAGGGAGTTTGTGCTCTTGAACCACAAAGCCCAGGTTGCGGCTGCGGCTTGTTACTTTATCTAAATTAACCAGGTCGGGGCTGTCAAATTCGGATTTAAATAACTGCTACACAAGAGCCATGCCATGAAGAGTCACTTGGGAAGTGCCTTCCTCTTAAGATACTGTATGGCGCGGAGAGTGTGAACTGCTATAGTAGCTGTGACAAACCGGGGTATCAATAACCACAAAGGATTTACTCCTAACGCCAGGAATAAGCCAGTTTCTTCCACTATACTATGGTTGATGCCAAGAGAAATTTGGACATGTTCCAGTTCTTCCTTTGTTAAAGCCCCCTTCTTAGCTTCTTCGATAATAACGGCGCTCCCATATAGCAGGCCAAAACCAGCGCCCGTTACCCACATCGTTGCTGCTTGATCCGGAAGTCCAAGGATTTTCATCAACGGCCTGAAAAACTTGACCAGATACCTGATCCATCCTAAAGATTCTGAAGCATGGAGCGTCATCATGACTAGCATGATGATTACAAAAATCCTGCCGCATAAGCGCAACGTGTCAATAGCCCAACCCTTCAGAACCTCGATGAACGGAGTCTGAGTTGCAAGGCTAGCTGGCAAACTAATGCTCTGGCTGGTATCAGCGAAAAATTGGGAGACAACGAACACGGACAAGACGGCTGCGCCAATACGAACCAAGGTTGCTTTGATGACGTTCAAACCAGATTTATGTTGGACTATGCCTTCGACAATGAGCATGTGGGCAATCGTTATGAACAAGGCAATCAAGGTAATCTGTTCAATGGTAAAGGGCAGTACCACCATGATGGCGATCCCCGCGTAAAAGCTTACTGTAATTGCGACGATGATTGGCAATGCTGCTGCGGCAGGCAAATTGATGACGCTCATTAAGGGTTGTAGCAGAAGGTATATTTGACTTAGCCAACCGCTCCACTGGATAAGAGCTGCAACAAAGGAGACAGGGACAATGATTTTGCATATCCAGACAAAGCTACCCCACCCCTTTCTGATTCCTGTGCGGAGGCCTCTTTTTAATTGAGTCCGGAATTCAGACATCTTATCGAAAGAAGTCACTCAGCAGTTTTTGGAGTCCCTGTATTCCTGAACTGCGAAGCCAAGATCGCGCAACTGTTGTTCCGTCGCCTCTAAGATTGCTCGTTCTGGACTGCCTCGAGTTTCAGAATGAGTGGCGTTAAGGCCTGCCGCCGCGCTGGCCATGACAAGCGATTGCGCGAGGCTACTTCCCATAACATGGTAGGCAGCAAAGACCCCGGCGAAGACATCTCCACAACCTACCGTGTTAACCACATTTAGACCCAGCTCCTTGAGAGGCAAGGCTGGGACCTTGATCACCGCACCACTAGCCGGTTCAAGCATGGCTGCCCCCTGAGCACCAAGTTTGAGCACTGTGTGATTGCCGAATCCTAGCTCTTTTAGCTTCTGTAAGCTCATATCTAACTCTTCTGTTCCCAGTAAAGCACTCGCCTCCGTCTCATTTAAGAAGAAGACTTCTGCCTGTTTGGCAAGAGAGTGCAATGCTTCCCGGTTCGGGCTTATCAAAATCCCCGGGTCCCACAACACGGGGACAGCACGCCGCTTTGCCAGGTGAATTAGCTCTACAGCCACTTCTAAAGGGGGATCGGTGAGGACGATGCCTCGACATTCTTGTAGTTGTTGCTTGACCTGTGCTTTGTTCAGGTGTTCCAGACAAAGCCTGGCATTCGCCCCCAGATGACTGGCAATAACATTCTGTCCCGTTTGGTCAACCAGAATATAAGCCTGCCCCGATTCCTCTCCTTTAATGTGCTGAATTCCCCCAGTGATGACTCCCTCATCCTCCAGGGCAGCAATTTGCTGGCGAGCAATGTCATCCTTCCCCAGAGCGCCTATCAGGGCAACTTTCTTAGCCCCCAAAATCCGTGCTGCCGCCACAGCAACGTTGCCCCCTGTTCCTCCGGATACTCGAGTGATATATTTTATGGTAACTTCTTCACCGGGCACTGGCAGCCGCTCTACGAAGCAGCTAATATCCCAGTTTATGGCGCCACATACTACCAAGCTGGACATATTATGCTAACCCTCCACAAGTTCTTAGTTCCTCTCCCTTGACGGGAGAGGAACAAGGTGAGGGTGAATTGAATTCCCCCTCCCTCTAACTCCCTCCCGCTAGGGGAGGGAGGACAATGAGAAGTCTTGCGGTTAACTTTACTCCTCCAGTATACGCGATAGAAATAGCTTTAGAAAGCGAGGCCCGTCCACGGCAGAGGCTACGTGTATTAACTGAGAGCTGCCAGAGGACAAAATACGAGTAACTCCCCTATCCCAGCCATTTCCTCTAACTACTTCCACCCTTGTCGATATAAAATCGAGCAAGGAAGCATCCAGCAACGTTGCCAAAGCTAGCGAGTCATGCATTCTACAGCATCCGTGGTATTTTACCTCGTATTCTACCAGTTGGGCTACCAGATGTGCAGCCGGTGTACGCTTGGTCTTAATCTGCTCCAGGTGCTGGCTATTCAGGCAAGCCGCAGGGTCCATGGTTACATCCAGTCCCACAGCAAAGATGTCTGCCCCAGAGTTGAATACTATATGAGCAGCCCCAGGGTCCTGCCAGATGTTGAACTCGGCAAAGGGAGTACGATTCCCTTTGCCGTAGGGCGTAAGACTATAAGCACCTCCCATGAGAACCAGCCCGGCTAAAAGTCCAGGCAGTTCGGGATGAAGCTCAAAGGCATAAGCCACATTGGTTAGGGGTCCCGTGGCTACTAGAGTAACTTCACCGGGAGCATCCAAAACTAGCCGGGTAAGGAAATCCCAGGCTTTAGCCGGGTATAATGGAGTCAGGGGCGACGGCAAGCCGCAGTTACCCAGCCCGTCTGGGCCGTGGTAGCTTAACGCATCTTCTAAAGGGTGATTCAAAGGGTTTGCTGCCCCCATCGCTACCGGGATACTGCCTGCGTCCAGGCATTCCAATACCCGGCGAGCGTTGGCGCTGGTCATCTCCGCTGGAGCATTGCCCGCCACCGTGGTGATGCCCAGAACCTGGACTTCAGGCGATTTTAACGCCAGAATTAAAGCCAGGGCATCATCGACGCCGGGGTCCATATCCCAAACTACTTTCCGCATCTAATCCTACAGGATACACTATCATAAATTTCGGAGGAGCATAAAGTGATTTGCAGAAATCGCGACACAAAAGTCATTGTGGGGTATCCCCTCTTCCTGTCATTGCGAGGAGCACAGCGACGAAGCAATCTCCAGCACAAAATCGTGAAGGAAGGGATTCCTTCACGCCTCGAAGAGATTGCCACGCTTCGCTCGCAATGACAACAGAGAAGGGCTCAGAATGACAGGAGGCGAAGGGTTCGCAATGACAGGTAAAACAGCCTCTTAGCTCCATATATTTGCCTTCAGCTCCAGAATTTAAGATTTCAGGGATTTGTGGTACGGAATTAGACCCCCAACTTCCACCATGTCTATAAACCATGATGGAATTATCAGGCGAAACTCAAACTCCTTGCCCGTATTGAGGTTCTTGATAGTCCCCTGCCTCAGGTTAATCACTATCTCATGCCCGGTCTCAAATTCAGCGGAAATTCCCGGCAAATCTATGGCCGGGCAGCCAAGGTTCCAGAAGTTCCTGAAGAATATCCTGTGGATTGAGTCGGCAACTACAGCCTGGACACCCTTAAACTTCAGAGTTTCCGCAGCCTGCTGCCTGCTTGAACCAATGCCAAAGTTCTCTTCGGCAACTATAATGTCCCCCTTCTCAACCTTGGTGAGGAAACCCCTGGGAACATTCTCACGATGCGCAACATCGCTTAGCCCGCTTCTTGCGATGAACTCTTGATATTGGCTCTGGCTCGTTTCATCACCACCCATGATGAACCTTCCGGCAAAGAGTTCATCAGTGTCAACATCCTTACCAAACTTCCAGACTCGGCCTTTGAGTTCCATCTATGCCTCCCGGAAAAACTCCCGTGGGTCACTTATTTTGCCTTTCAACGCCGAGGCTGCCACAGTCGCCGGTGATGCCAGATATATTTTGGCAGTCACATCTCCTACCCGGCCCTGAAAGTTACGATTTGCCGTACTTATGCAAACCTCGCCCGGTCCCAGTATGCCCATATGCGCTTCCATACACGGACCACAAGTGGGGGGACCGACCACAGCCCCGGCCTCCACAAATGTCGCTATTAACCCCTCTGCCAGAGCGGCTTTAAGGACTTCCTGCGAGGCTGGTATAACGATAACCTTGGTAAACTTCTCCACCTTCCGACCTTTGAGTATTCCGGCAGCAATCCTGAGGTCTTCCAGTCGTCCATTGGTGCACGAGCCTATGAACGCTTGGTCAATTCTGGTTCCCGCAACCTCGGTAACGCTCACAGCATTGGACGGCTTTGGGGGCACGGCGACCATGGGCTCCTTAATATCATCAGCGCGAAACTCAAGTGTTTCCGCATACTCCGCATCCTGGTCGCTCTGAATAAGCTCCAAAGGGCAACTGGTTCTTGTACTAAGAAAATCCAGCACCTTCCGGTCGGGCTCGATGATACCATTAGTGGCACCTGACTCTATTGCCATATTGGTTAATACCATGCGACTCTCGATGCTCATTTGGCTTATGGTCGAGCCTGTATATTGAAGAGACTTAAACAGGGCGCCGCTTACCCCTAACCTCTTTAGTATGAAAAGCATCAAATCTTTCGACGCAATCGGAGGCACCAGCCTGCCCTCAACATTTATCCTGATGGTGCCCGGGACCCGCTCCCACAACCTTCCCGTTTTGAAGACCACGGCCATCTCATCAACGCCAATCCCGGTAGCAAAAGCTCCAACTACACCCGATGTCGTGGTATGACTGTCCACACCAACAAGAATAGTTCCCGGCAGCACATGCCCCTTCTCTACAAGCACCTGGTGGGCTATGCCCCCCTTCCCAACTTCATAGTAGTTTTCTATACCTTGTTCGAGGACAAATTTCTTGATATTAAGACACTTTTTGGCAGTATCGATGTCCTTGTTGGGCACGTAGTGGTCCAGCACTACTACGATTCTTGCGGGGTCCCAGACCTTTTCCACGCCTAGCTCCCTGAACTTGGCAATCGTATGCGCACCTAACGCATCGTGTATCATGGCTAAGTCCACAGAGACCTCGACAATATCGTCCGGCCTCACAACTTTCTTCCCAGCTTTCTTAGCTAGTATCTTCTCCACAAGAGTCATATTCTTCTCCTGCTTTGCTGACGCTTATCTTATCTGATTCACCCAGGTTGCCGCAAATGTTATAGGGCAGCAGTCATCTTTGCATCAAAAGGCACCGACATGATATTTTTGAGCCAGTGGCTATTAAAGAAGTTATTAAACTCTTAGAACAGGAATATAGCTCAAGAGAATGGCATGCGGATAGGGACCCTATTGATGTGCTCATAGGAACCATACTGTCTCAAAATACCTCGGATGCAAATTCGGGAAGAGCTTTTGCCTCTCTTAAAGCTAACTTCGATAGCTGGAAAGCTGTAGCTTCGGCTCCAACAGAGCATATCGCCCGGGTCATTCAGTCCGGGGGGTTATCCCAAATCAAGGCCGCTAGAATCAAACAGGTACTCGAGCAAATTGAAAAGGAACAGGGTCGCATCAGCCTTGATTCCCTCAAATCGAAGTCTATGGCTGAAGCTGAAGACTACTTAATGCGTCTGCCTGGGGTAGGACATAAGACAGCTAGCTGTGTGCTACTTTTTTCTCTGGGGAAGCCATCGCTGCCCGTGGATACCCACGTTTTTCGGGTAGCCAAACGATTGGGACTGATT
Source organism: Dehalococcoidia bacterium (assembly GCA_049678605.1). Taxonomy (GTDB): domain Bacteria; phylum Chloroflexota; class Dehalococcoidia; order GIF9; family AB-539-J10; genus RBG-13-51-36. Next base: position 4,535 of record JBAUEM010000001.1, on the reverse strand, counting down.
GATTCCAGAGTGTCCATAGATAAGGCACATAGCTTGCTTCAGGAGCAAATTCCGCCTTCCAAGGTATATCAATTCCATATCCATATGATAGAGCATGGCAGGCGGATATGCCACGCTCGGCAGCCTCGCTGCAATAGGTGCATATTGAGAGGCGCTTGCCCCAGCTCGCTTTACTAATCTAGCCTGGTTAGTAAGTGATATAATGGTTAACATGGCACAGATATTGAAGAGCAAAAATCTGGCTACTAAGTTTCAGATAATGGTGGAAATAGCAGCACATCAGCCTACCATACAGCAGAAAGATATCGCCCCAAGATTGGGCATCACTTCGCAGGCGGTTTCCGAGTACGTGAAGGAATTGATAAAGGACGGCTGGCTGAGCTCCGAGGGTCGCTCTCGATATAAGGTAACCAAGGAGGGCGTAGATTGGATTTTGCAGATGTCCCGGCAGTTACATAGTTACGCCTGGTCTGTGAGCAAAGTCGTGGCTGATATATCAACCACCACTGCCATAGCTGATAGCGACTTATCCGTTGGTCAACCAGCATCGCTATATATGAAGGACGGCTTGCTCTTCGCCTCCGATGTCATTAGTGATAAAGGGGCTAAAGGAACAGCCGTAACTGCGGCTAAAAAAGGACAGGATGTCGGCATCCGCAACATTGAAGGAGTAATAAAACTCGAGCCAGCTAAAGTAACGATAGGCAAAGTACCCAATGTGCAGGGTGGAGGTTCAAGGAGCACCGACCTTGCCCGATTGGAAAGGGAGGTAAAGGAAGCGAGGCTAGTGGGGGCAATGGGCACGGAAGCCCTGGTAGCATTGATGCAGATAGGTGTAAAGCCTGATTACGTTCACGGTGTCCGGGAAGCAGCCATAGAGGCCGCTTACTGTGGCCTGTCCTTCCTGGTTGTCTGTAGTGAGGACAAGGTTTCAATTTTGGTGCAGAGATTGGAAGAGGAGAACCTGGGCTACCAGATTGTCGACTTACGTCAAAATTTCCCCAGAGCGTCTACTAGGTAGACGCCTGTCATTGTGAGGCTGGCGAAGTGTAGTGGCGGAGTTTATCTCCGCCATCCTTTACCATTTCAATCGTGAAGGAAGGGATTCCTTCACGCCTCGAATCCTAAATCCCAAGCACCAAATCCCAAACAAGATCAAAGCATAAAATACCAATGCCTAAAACAGTTTGGAGCTTTGTCCCGATTAAATCGGGATTGATATTTGGATTTGTTTAGAGCTTAGAAATTAGTATTTGGAATTTAGCCGCAGAGATTGCCACGCTTCGCTCGCAATGACAAAAACGTAAAGGGGCTCGCAATGACTTTCGTGTGACGATTTCGGCAAATCACGATAATTACCCGCAAAAAGCCTTGACATCCGTTTTGTGGCATTTTATAATTGGGCTTAATCAACTACACTTGTATAAAATAAAGTAATTTTGTGCAAAGGAGGCAAAAGTGAGCCGTATGAAAAGATTCTGTAAGCAAATCTTTACACGAGGCACAAACTGGTTCCTAGTGGCGCTTTTGAGCATAGCTCTTGTCCTGACAGCCTGCACCGCTGGCGAGCAGACACCAGTAGATTATGTATTTGATGACCTGGGAAGGCTGGTCGCCATTAATGGAACACCCCAAAGAATCATCTCCCTGGCTCCCTCTAACACCGAGATTCTGTTTGCCCTGGGTCTGGGGAACAAGGTGGTGGGAGTTACAGATTATTGCGATTATCCTCCGGAAGCTCTGGACAAGGAAAAGGTAGGTGCATATGACACACCAGATATAGAGAAGATAGTTGCCCTTACCCCTGACCTCATACTAGTTGCGTATGGTACTTCTATAGATGTTATCAATACCTTGGAAGGGCTGGGGCTTACAGTATTCGGTATAAAGTCTACTGATTTAGATGACGTGCTTAATGATATTAGAACAGTAGGGGAAATAACCGATAAGGAAGCCGAGGCCGCTACACTTACATCTGAAATGGAAAGCAGGATTCAAGCAGTAACTAATCAAACCGAAGAATTGGAAGAAAGGCCAAGGGTCTTTTATATAGTCTGGCATGACCCGTTGTGGACTGCTGGCTCAGAGACTTTCATCCACGAGCTAATTGAAAAAGGAGGCGGGGTGAACATCTGTCAAAATATCACCGGTTATACGACAATCTCAATTGAAGAGGTTGTTGCCCGCAATCCTGAAGTAATTATCGCCAGTGAATGGTCATTTGAGTGGGCGATGAACGAGACCTCGCTTAATAGTACCGACGCAAGACAAAACGGCAGAATCTATCAAGGCGATGATGACTTAGTTCAACGCCCAGCTCCTAGGCTGGTCGAGGGCTTAGAGTGGTTTGCCCACTACATTCACCCCGAGATATTTGAGGAGCCTGAGGATTAGCTAAGTGAAGGTTTTTTCCTCCTGGAGCGGGGGTAAGGAATGTGCCCTCGCGACGTATAAGGCAATTTCCCAGGGGCACGAAGTTCTATATCTGCTTAACTTTATCTCCGAAGATGGCGAGAGGTCGAGGTCCCACGGGACTAAAGCCGGTATTTTAGCTTTGCAAGCAGAAGCCATCGGCATCCCTCTCATCCAGGTGAAGACGTCATGGGAAAATTATGAAGAGAACTTTAAGAAGGTTGTCAGGGAACTCAAGGACAAGGGCATCGAAGGAGGCGTGTTCGGCGATATGGATTTAGAAGAGCATCGAGAATGGGTGGAGAGGGTATGTAGCGAGGTCGGGATAGAGGCGTTTTTGCCCCTCTGGGGGATAAAGGCCGAAGAGCTAATTGAGGAATTCCTTAAATTGAAATTCAAAGCCATAGTGGTCGCCACCAGATTAGAGGAGACCTTCCTGGGAAAAGTTTTAGACAAAGCTTTGGTAAGGCAAATTAGCAAACTTGGCTCCCATCCCTGTGGTGAAAATGGCGAATATCACACCTTCGTCACCGATGGGCCCATTTTCAGGAAAACGCTCAAGGTTACCAGGGGGGAAAGAAAAAAAAGAGACAACGTATGGTTCTGGGACATCTCGGCTGAGTTACAATAAAGGGGAACTGAAATGAAAGAGAAAGGCTTAATTCAAGTTTATACCGGGGATGGCAAAGGGAAGTCTACTGCCGCTATCGGTCAGGCAGCTCGCGCTGCCGGGCATGGTTTCAAGGTCGGCCTCGTCTCTTTCTTTAAAGACCCTGAGGCATTCGGGTACGGTGAATATAAATCCCTGGAAAAGCTGGGGATAAAGATTTTCCTTTTCGCTAAGAAACATCCTCACTTCTACAAGGAACTGAATCCTGACGATGTCCGCCAGGAATGCTCCAGGGGGCTGGAATTTATTAAGGAGCTTTTCCAGGACCCATCCTGGGATATGCTGGTCCTGGATGAGATAAACATTGCCGTGCGCGACGGCTTCCTGAAAGAAGAAGAGGTGCTTTCTCTCTTGGAGACAAAGCCAGAAAAGTTAGAGCTTGTCTTAACCGGTCGGGGCGCCACAGAAAAGATTATAGAAAAAGCAGATTTGGTCAGCGAGGTGAGGGAAGTGAAGCATCCTTATAGTCAAGGAATAAAAAGCCGGGAAGGCATTGAATACTAAACTAGACTTTAACGATGGCACGTACTGTATCTGAGGTGTTTAGTGAGCCCGTTATTCCTTATGCCATTCGCTGGCAAAGTAGAGTTTACTCTTTACTGGGGCTTACTGGATTGCTTGTAGTGGTAGTCGTGTTTGCCACTACTTTGGGAAGCGTTCCTATACCCTTTACCACTACTTTTCAAGTCCTTCTCTCTCAACTGCCCTTCGTTCATATTACCCCTTCTTCTCCCGAAATTTTCGGGGCGCCGTTGAGCCTGGAAATTCTGGAAACGATAATTCTGGATATCAGGCTGCCACGCATCTTTCTGGCAGGTTTAGTAGGAGCAGCCCTGGCAGTAGCCGGAGCTACTTATCAAGGACTGTTTCGTAATCCTCTGGCCGACCCCTATCTTTTAGGTGTGGCCTCAGGAGCTGGACTGGGGGCTACCATTGCCATGCTTACTCCTTTCACATTAGCCTGGATGGCTTTTGGAGCCGTGCCATTATTTGCCTTCATTGGTGCCATAGGCGCCGTCACTGTGGTCTATTTGCTTGCTCGTGTCGGCAAAACCCTGCCAGCCACCACGCTTATCCTGGCTGGAGTAGCTCTAAGTGCTTTTCTGGCCTCCATCACCTCCTATCTCATGACCATTTCCGGTGAAGAACTACATGGGATTGTATTTTGGCTGCTGGGTGGACTTTACCTGACTAAATGGTCTGAGGTGTGGACGGTCCTCCCTTGTGTATTAGCGGGCCTTGCAGTCATCTGGATTCACGCCCGACCGCTCAATGTAATGCAGCTTGACGAAGAGCAGGCCCAACAACTGGGCATCAATGTGGAAAGGGTCAAACTCATATTACTGGTTGCTGCTACCCTCATTACCTCCTCAGCGATTTGCTTCACTGGCCTTATCGGTTTCGTCGGCATACTCATCCCTCATGCAGTGAGGCTTATCTGGGGGCCAGACTA